>JAAYSF010000044.1 GCA_012523975.1 Veillonellaceae bacterium | reverse complement strand
GCGCCACCCCTCTCGAGAGGGGATTAGGTACGTGAGATTGCCGCGCTGCGCTCGCAATGACAATTAGTTAGCTGTCGGCTTTCTAGTATGTCATCGCGAGGAGCGTTTGCGACGTGGCGATCTCAGAAACTTACACACCCCGTCACTATGTGACACCCCTCTCAAGAGGGGATTTAAAATAGCGCTCGGCAAGGATTACGGCTACATAGTCGTCGACGGGAACCGGCGGGACTTGCATGGTTACCGGGATTAAACGCTTTAAGCCGCGCGGCGGGTTTTCCTGCCAGTAGCGCTGGCGAGCGGCATCGGTTGAGCGGTGCTCGTCCACTAGTTTTATAATCAGCGGCCTATTTTTTATCTTTATATTTTCTAGAATATTTTTGCTTTCACGGCTGGTTGTACGGTTACCTAGAAGAACAATAGCGACATTATACTCAATAGCTAGCTTGGCTATTGTTTCAGCAAGTTTTATAGTTCCGATCACTTTTTTATGTAGTACCCCTTTTGTCTTATGGACTACGGCTATTCCGCACTTCTCGCGGCCGGGGTCGACAGAGATTACTAGGTCTTCCATGGGACAACCTCCGTTCCTGAATAGTATATTCCATGAGAGGGATTATATTCCTGCAGAAAATAAAAAAATAGACGAGGTGCATCAGAAAATACACACCCCGCCCTGCGGGCACCCCTCTCAAGAGGGGATTTAAAACCGAGATTGCCGCGCTGCGCTCGCAATGACATACGAAAAAGGCGCCCGGATTGGGCGCCTTGGTTTGAAGCTTATTAGAATTTAACGTTTACAGCTGCGCTAGTGCGTTTCAGGTCAGCGCCGGCTTTAGTTTCGAAGTCTTGGTATTTAACAGTCAGAACAGTGTTCTTGTCAAGGTTTTTGTCTAATTGATATTCCATACCTTTGAAACCTTCGTTTAAGTCGCTAGCATTCATATCGTTGCTCAGGCTGCCGAAACCAGTGAAAGCAGCAGCTTCTACATCTCTATGAGTTACAGACAGACCAGCTTTGTTAAACTTCACACCGAATGCAGTTGCATCAGCGTTAGCATCGTCGTTGTCGAAGTATGAAGCAGTAGCTGTTACGTTGTCAGCAAGTTTGAAAGCACTAGTCAAACCATAGATTTCTTGATCATTGGAGTCGTCTTTGTAGTAGCTGGCACCAAAGTCAGCACCCAGAGCGTTGAAGCCATATTCAGCTGCATATACACGATGCTTGCCGTCTTCGCCATCTACAGTATTACCGGCTACAAGTTTCAGGTTGCCAGTTTTAGCGGCAATGGCATTCATTTGAGTGTCATACAGGTAGCCGCCACCAAGCAGAACGTCTTGACGACCAATGGTGTTAGTAAGACCAAGAGCGTCTACAGTTACGTTAGCAGTATCTAATTTAAAGCTGCCGTTGGTATTGCCATCATAGTTGATGTTACCGCTGTTGAGACGAGCATTGAATTTCAGGTTGTCGCTGATTTTGCCGTCGAAGGATACACGGGCACGGAAATCAGTGTTGTCGTGTTTGCTGCCAGCAGCATCTTCGGTACCAGCGTAACGTACACGAGCGTCGCCGGAGATTTTAACCATGTCGTCAACTTGTTTTTGCAGACCTTCAACTTTTACGCCGAGGTTGTTAAGTTCAGTGCTGAATTCTTGAGCAAGTTGGTCAACAGTTGCTTTTTGTTCAGGATTCAGGTCTTTGTTCATAGCTTTAGCTACGATTTGAGCCATTTCGTAACGGGTCATTGTTTTGTCGCCTTTGAAAGTGCCATCATTGTAACCGTCAACGATACCAGCTTGAGCAAGTTTGTTTACGGAATCATATGCCCAGTGTTTTGCAGGAACATCAGAGAATGGGTTAGCAAATGCAGGTACTGCAAATGCTACTGTTAATGCAGTTGCTACAGCTGCTTTAAGAAGTCTTTTTTTCACTTGGAAATCCCCCTTGAATTTATAATAATTGTTTTGCGGGTGTTGCCACCAAAGCATTTCGGCTTCGCTTCACCAGAGGGGGAATGATTTCGATGAGTATCCACGTTTCCTCATGTATCATACCCAGTCCAGCTCAGTTTCTGCTTTATGCCAACCTGCCGCTTTTTGCAGGTTTCTTGTTTACATAATTCGACACTACTTCCTTGTATCCTGCTGTGATGTGTGATGTAATTATTGGTAAGTCTTTTAACGTGTCGGTGATTTGACTAATCGGTCATGTAGTGTCAAAAAGTATAGATTAGTTAATCATCATTTACATAATTTTAAAGTCTACTGAATGTGTTGCGTCTAATATCGCGGATTATATTGCAATTCGTCTAGGTCGACTATCCAGTCAGGTTTCTTTAAAAAAATATATGATTAACATAATCTTATAATACTTATTTCGACATTTTACGACAAACTCCTTCTTTTTGACTTTAAATTTTTTAAAGTTCTTCACACTTGTTTTTGGGGCGACTAGTCAGTCGTAATCTATCAAAAAAATTATGGATTAACATAAATCCATTTTTAACGTTAATATGTATTCGGTGAATGTTGCGGGATTCCTTCTTGTTATCAAAAAAAATTATGTAAATAATAGAGTCACACCCCACCCTAACAATGCTGCTTTAGTACGTCCAGTTATATTAGTACGTCTTTCGGCAACATTAACGTTTCGTAGGCGACGGTGGCCCCCCCTCTCAAGAGGGGATTTAAAAAGTGGAAGGCAATGATGCGGCACAATACCGAACCACGCTTTCCACTTCTTATTTACGTCTTATATCTATCTCACTTTTTCAACGTTAATTTCTATGTTTAAAGGTCCTACTGTATGGACGTCGGTTCTGGCGGTGGCGGTTAGTTCTACTTTACCGCCGTAGCGAGTGGCTTTATTGATGGTTCCATAAAGCTGTGCGCCGCTCATACTGCCGACTGTGCCTTGGATTGGGTCTGGCAGGATTCCCTGCTTGACGGCAGCTACATTAACTTTTTGCAGGAAGGCCAATATAGCTTCTTCCGCCTGATGTGTTTCCCGTCCTACGTCAACGACTTCGGAATAGACTATTGAATCTTTTGCATAAATTAGATTATTAGGGAATAGCTGAATCTGGCCCATGACCGGCTCACCGTATACGGTATTGCTAGCGGACGATATCCGGACAATAATATCCGTGCCCGGGTTGGCCTTGATAATGTCCATGGCTTGGTCAAAATCAGACTTGGCTATCCATAAGACTTCGAGGTCTTTGTTTTCTATCCCAAGTTTGTGAATAATAATCTGATTTGCGTTATAAACAATCCCTGTAAACGCTTTCTGTATCTCAGCCGTATTGCTGCCGGAATGCAGCGTATCAGTATATAAGACTTCGCCGGCTCTGAATACAACAGCGCCTTCGCGGACAAACTGCAGTCCTTGTTTAAGGTTTTCAGTTAGTTTATTAAGTTGGTCTACATCTTCTTCTAGTGAAGTTTTAGCTTCATTAAGCTGATTTATGCGGGAATCAAGCTGAGTTTTGGTAGCTTGAAGCGCCGTAATCTCCTGTTCTGCTTCATCAAGATCACCGCGAGCCGCAGCAAGGGCAGCAACCGTTTTGTCGCGTTCTGCTGTGACTACTGCTAATTCGCGGGAGATTGCGCTTAGCTTGGTTACAGTTGCCTGAACCTTTTCATTTAAGGCTGAGTATTCTTTAGTCTTTTCTTCCAACTCTTTGCGACTGGTTTCAAGTTCGGTGTTTTTAGCGGTTACTTCTTGCGAGAGGGAAACTAGTTTGGCCTTTAATTCATCCATGCCAAATAATGCTGTACGTACGTCGCGTGATACTAGATTTAGGATGCCGAGCGTACAGGCGGCGATAAGGATGCCGGTGATTATTGTGACAACTATCGACGTATGCTTAGGGCGCAAGCCGAAAATCGAAAGTTTCTTCTTGCCGACTTTGGTACCCAGCTTGTCGCCGATATAGGCAATAGCCCCACCCATTAAGGCTATGACGGCTATTAGGATGATGCCGTACATATGCGTTCCTCCTCTCTATTTAAGTCGGAAAGTGGAAAGTTACTGGGATGCCTTTCTTACCAGGAAGAATCCGGCGATGATTCCGAGGATATTTGGCAGCCAGGCAGCTAGCAGGGCTGGGATCGCTCCGCCTTGGCCGAGGGCTGAACTTACTGTCATGATGGTATAGTAGATAAAGATAACAATTATACTAATACCAAGCCCGATTGAAGAGCTTGATCGATGCGGCTGAAGGCCAAGTGGTGTCCCGATCAGAGCGAAAACAAAGCTTGCCAGAGGAATAGTAAACCGCTGATAAAGTTCTACTTCCAGCTTGCTGATGTTCACATACTCTTTTTGCAGAATGTTTATCTGCTGCCGTAATTCCTTGATGCTCATTTCTTCAGGTTTTTTCTGTTCATGGGAAATGGTTTTAGGAGTCTTGTTGAGCGGCATTATCTGCTGCTCAAACCGCATTGTCCGTTCAAGCTGGCCTTCGACCGATAAGTCGTGAATAATGCCGTTGTACATAATCCAGCGGTCGCTTTTCCAAACCGCCTTCTCGGCATTTTCCACGCGAACAAGATTGCCTTTTTCAAACTCCTGCATGGTTACCGCGTACATTGCCCCTGTTTTCTCGTCGTACTTTCTTGCATAAGTAAGACGTTCTAACAGATTGCCTCTGACATCTTTTATAACAATATGCTCTTGTGATTTAGGAGCAGTGTTTTTTTCAATTTCATACTTAACGATATAGTTATAGGCTGCATTAGCCCGTGGTACAACATATTCGTTAAAACCGACAGCAAAAATGCTGACAAAAAATGCGACTACAAACACCGGAGCTGCTAACCGGTAAAAACTTAATCCGCCAGACTTCATTGCTGTTATTTCGCTTGAGCCTGATAAGCGGCCAAATGCCATGAGCGATGCCAGCAGCATTGACATTGGGAATGTCAGAACAACAATTCCGGGCAAGCTGTATACAAACAGCTTGACTACTGTAATAAGCGGTGTGCCGTACTTTGTGACATACTGCGCAATTTTAAACAGTGTGCTTGTCCCGATAAATATGCTTGAAAAGGCGCATATGCCGAATATGAATGGACCGAGTAGTTCTTTGGTTATATATTTATCAAGTATGCGCATATATTTCTCCTCATAGTAGGTTAAGTCGAGGGGGATTATAAGCTAAAGTTCTCGCCGAGGTAGAACTTACGAGCAATTTCACTAGTGGCGATAGTTTCGCTGTCGCCATCGATTAGAATTTCGCCTGAGTTTAGGATATACGCCCGGTCTACGATGCTAAGTGTTTCCCGGACATTATGGTCGGTTATCAAAATGCCAATGCCACGTTGGCGAAGGTAGCCGATAATGTCTTGGATATCTGCTACTGCGATCGGGTCAACGCCGGCGAAGGGTTCGTCGAGCAGAATAAAGTTAGGGTCGGTTGCCAAGCAGCGGGCGATTTCTACCCGGCGGCGTTCACCGCCGGAAAGCTCAGAACCTTTCCGTTTGCGCACATGACCGACATTAAACTCGTGAATAAGGCTTTCGGCCTTATCTTTACGTTCAGCCGCTGAGAGATTAGTTGTCTCCAAAATAGCCATTAAATTATCCTCAACGGTCAGCTTACGAAAGACTGATGCTTCCTGCGGGAGGTAGCCGATACCATAGCGCGAACGCTTGTACATCGGCATCGAGGTGACATCTTCGCCGTTGACAATGATATTGCCATTATTGGGACGTTCCAGACCGACAATCATATAGAAGGTTGTAGTCTTTCCGGCACCGTTCGGCCCGAGGAGTCCCACGACTTGTCCCTTGTCTACCCGCAGGCTTACGCCGTTGACAACATTGCGGCCTTTATAGGTTTTTATAAGGTTATTTGTTTCAATGTACATTGGGAATACTCCTTTAGAGATTGCCGCGCTTAGCTTAGCTCGCAATGACATTGAGTTGGCTGTTGCCATTCTAGACTGTCATCGCGAGGGCAAATAATAGCTCGTGGCGATCTCGGTTTTACTGCGGCTGGACTACTAGTTTGGTGCGGCCGGTGGCATCCATAGCTTTGTCATTTAAGCGGATGGTGAGGGTTTCACCAGTCAGGATGTTGCCCTCTTGGACTGCCCGGGCATTGCCGGTCAGGATGGCTTTACCCTGTCCGCCGCCTTTGGTGCCATAATAGGTTACATTATCGGCTACAGCGTCAAGTTTGCGCACATCGCTGACGATATGCACATTGCCGGTGCCGACAGCTTTATCTTCCTGAATAAACGCTTCAATCTTATCCGCTGTCATAAAGCCGTCGGGCATGGTAAGACGAGCGCCGCCGGGAATGACAGCATATTGTTTATCGGCATAATAGTCAATTTTAGGTCCGGTAAGAGTATTCTGCCCCTTGACCAATACAGCATTGCCTGTAGCAACAAGATGGTTATTGTCATAGGAGCGGACTTCGGCCGAGGTTAGGGTAGCATCTTCTTTGACAACTTTAACTCCGCCTGTGACATAGGCTTCTCTGGTCTTTGTATTATATTCGGCGCTGGTACCGGTAAGGACAGCATTATCTTGGATCATTCTTACACCGCCTTGGGCAATCATAACACCGGTTGATGAATTGTATTCGATGGTTTGAGCTGACAGTTCAACCGGCTTATTTTGTTCGGCCTGCAAACTGGCTGCTGCGCCAAAAGTGACTAAAGCAGCGATTAAGGCTGCGCTGATTTTCTTTTTCACTTAGGAGCCCCTCCTTTTACTACCCGGGCATTGCCTTCAACTTTTACTTTTTCCATATTGGCATCACTTTCAATTTTGTCACCTGTTATAACGGTATCTTCCCTCGTCATGGTAACACCGCCTGTCCCGTAGAAGTAGCGTTTCTTACCTTCCCACCGGGCTTCACGAGCAGTAAAGGTGGCACCATCGCTAGTTATGGCTTTTACATTGCCAACCATTAAAATATCCTTACTATTAAGATCTATGTTTGCCTCAGGCGCAATTATTTGGATGCTGCTCCCATCGTCTTTATAAAAAGTGCCCTTGAGGTTAAGCATCTTTACTGCTTTAGTCTGCGGGTCTATCTCAGTCCGCTCGGCTTTAAGCTCCCATAAGCGTTTGCCATTCTCTTCCTCAATAATTTCGTTACCGATAAAAACCGGTTTAGTATCGCCAGCGTCTTGCGCTGTCTGCTGCTGATCATCATTGTCTGCACTGAAATAGTACACGCTGCCAATCACTAAAATAATGGCACAGGCGATAATCCAAAGTTTTTTATTTTTCAAACCCGCTCACCTGTCCTTCCTTACATAACGGGGCAGCTGACGTGGTTGATACTTGGCTTGCTTCCTCATGAAACGGTGTATTCCAGCGTTTCTGGAACCAAAGCCACTCATCAGGATACTGTCTGATTGTATCTTCAATGATTTTGGTCATACGTTCAGTCAGTTTGTTTATCGACTCGGGGTCACCCCCGATATTTTCATAGTATAACGGCGGTTGGATTATTATCCGATGTCCGCCTTCGGGCCGGCGCACAATAAACGCGGGTACAACCGGTGCTTTAAACTTGCGGGCAAAAACAGCCGGTCCCAGCGGCGTGGATGCCATTTTGCCGAAGAACTTTATAAATAATCCATCTTTTCCACCGTCTTGGTCAGCCAAAAAGCCAAGCACCTTACCTTTTTTCATGGCTTTGGCGGCTGCCACCAATTCAGTAGTTCCTCGCGCAAATATTTCCATACCGACCATTCGGCGGTAATCATTTAGAATACGAGTATGCTGATCATTAGGCTGGCGTTTGATAACGGTAGTCATTGGAAAGCCTTCCATTGACAACGCCGCGCCCAGCCACTCCCAATTGCCGATATGAGCAGTGAGAAATACTACCCCGCGCCCTTCGGCAACCGCATCCGCTAAATAGTGACGATTTTCAATTTCAACAAATTTTTTAATTCTTTCAGGGGTTAGTGATGGTATGTACATCACTTCTAGGAAGGTCTGACCGAGATTGCGAAATAGTTTTTTGATAATGATATTGCCTTCTTCAGGCGATATGCCTGTTCCGTCTAAGAGCTGCGCGAGTGCGCGCCGTCTCTGCTTGGCGGCAATATGATAATACAACTTGCCGAGTAGTTTGCCTAAGAATAGGACTGCACTGTAAGGCAGCAGGCAGACTATTTTGCTAATTGATTTTAGTAGGTGGTATTGCCATTCATTCGACACGGCGGGCCTCCTCTCTGAATAATAACTAAAATAACACACTTCAAGTATGCTTTATGGCGAATTACACACCCCGCCCTGTGGGCACCCCTGTCAAGAGGGGATTTAAAACCGAGATTGCCGCGCTTCGCTCGCAATGACAATTTAGTTAGCTGTCGGCCATCTATCATGTCATCGCGAGACACGTTAGTGTCGTGGCGATCTCATTTTTTACTGTCTTGTTTCTATATTTGCCGGCTTGGTGTAAGCGTCGATTACTTGCTGCCATTTGCCTTGGGCTTTTAGGATTAGCTCAATTATCTCCCGAACTGCGCCTTGACCACCTTGGTGACTGGCAATGTAATGGACGCGTTCTTTAACTTCGGATACTGCATTAGCCGGAGCACAGGCAAAGCCTACTTGTAAAAGCACTGCCAGGTCATTGAGGTCGTCGCCGACATAACAGATTTCGTCCATAGCTAGCTTGTGCTTAGCGGCAAGTTCATGCATTGCCTCTACTTTATTCACTGAGCCTTGATAGATGTCGCCGATTTTTAATTCGGCGCCGCGGAATTTTACAATTTCAGTTTTACGGCCGGTTATAATGGCCGTTTTAATACCGACTTGGTGAGCCGCTGATATGCCAAGGCCATCTTGGGCATAGAATTGCTTCATAGTTTCGCCGTTTGGGCCAATTGCTAACTGACCGGCAGTAAGCACGCCGTCAACATCAAAAACCAAAAGTTTTATTTTAGCGGCTCGGGCCTTAATATCCATTATACCACTCCTCGGCGCAATAAGTCAGTAAGGTGAATGATACCAATTGCGTTATTGTCCTTATCTACTACCGGTAAAACGGTAATTGGCCGTGGTGTATTTTTTTCCATGATGTTTAACGCCTGAGCCGCCAGCTTATCAGGCGTAATGGTTCGCGGCGTTTTGGTCATAAGACTGCCAATCTTTTCATCAAGGATATCATGTCCTTTTCTTTCCAATCCCCGCCGGATGTCGCCATCAGTCAAAATCCCCATCAGTTTGCCGGTTTCATCAATAACCGAGGTTGCCCCAAGGCCTTTATCGGTAATAACAAACAACGCGTCTTTGACCGTTTTGTCAGGCGTAATGGTTGGGTTATCCTGCCCGCCGTGCATAACATTCTCTACTGTCAGCAACAGCTTGCGGCCTAGTGCGCCGCCTGGGTGGAAGATAGCAAATTCTTCCGGAGTGAAGTTTTTGGCGCACAACAGCGCAATCGCCAGGGCGTCTCCCATTGCCAGCGTAGCTGTAGTACTCGAGGTAGGAGCCAAACCCAAGGGGCAAGCCTCTTGTTCAACTTTGATATCTAAAAAAACATCGGCATTTTGCACTAAAGTAGATTGTTCACGGCCGCACATGGCAACAATATGGGCGCCAATACGCTTGATAGCCGGGATAATGCCAATTATCTCACCGGTTTCGCCGCTATTGGATATTGCTAATACAATATCATCAGCTGTCACCATGCCTAGATCGCCATGGATAGCTTCGGCCGGATGTAGAAAAAAGGCCGGGGTGCCAGTACTTGCGAGAGTAGCGGCAATCTTCCGGCCGACATGGCCTGATTTTCCCATACCGGTAACAATAACACGGCCATCACATTCGATTATGTGTCTGACAGCTGAAGTAAACTGGCCATTTATCCGAGGAATGAGGCTCTCAATAGCCTCTGCTTCCATTTTAAGCACTGCACGAGCTTGTTCAATGATGTTCATAGGGCACCTCCTTATGAAAGAGCCACCAAGTATAATTGATGGCGAATTACACACCCCGCTCAAGAGGGGATTATTTATGCTTCCGCACTACATTATCAATAGCTTGGACATCTTTTAAGAGGTCTTCAAGCTGGTCGATATAGAGCATATTAGGCCCGTCACAGAGGGCTTCTTCGGGGTTGTCGTGGACTTCCATAAATAGCACATCAATGCCGACGCCAACGGCAGCACGGGTCAGATATTCAACAAATTCCCGTTGTCCGGCAGATGATGTTCCGGCACCGCCCGGTAATTGGACGCTATGAGTGGCGTCAAATACGATCGGATAGCCGAATGAACGCATTATGGCTAAGCCGCGCATATCTACAACAAGGTTGTTGTAGCCAAAACTGGCACCGCGTTCGGTCAGCAGAATGTTTTCATTGCCGGCTTCGAGGATTTTGCCTACTACATTCTTCATATCGTTAGGAGCCATAAACTGGCCCTTTTTTACGTTTACAGGTTTGCCGGTCAAAGCGGCGTTGTAGACCAAATCAGTCTGGCGTGCTAAAAAGGCCGGAATTTGGAGAATATCGAGCACTTTGGCTGCTGACTCGATTTGAGTCATACAGTGAATATCGCTGACAACCGGCACCTTTAGCTCAGCCTTGATTTTATCTAAAATGGCCAGTCCTTCTTCCAAACCAGGACCCCGGAAGGATTTATATGATGATCTGTTAGCTTTGTCAAATGATGCCTTGAAAATATAGGGAACGCCAAGCCGATCGGCAATAGCTTTAATGGCCCGTCCAATTTTCAGCGAGCGTTCATAGCCTTCAATAACGCAAGGTCCAGCGATTAGAGCCAGCGGCTGTTTGCCGCCAACTTCGATTGAGCCTATCTTAACGGTGTTCATCAATGAACCTCCTTGTGATTCTGCTTTATGGAGAATTACACACCCTGCCCTTTGGGGCACCCCTCTCAAGAGGGGATTAAATTGCTGCGCATGCGCTCGCAATGACAGTTTAGTTAGCCACTAGCTTCCTAGTATGTCATCACAAGACACGTAAGTGTCGTGGCGATCTCATTATTTCAAGAGTAGTTTATTAATCAGGTCCAAATCCTCCGGTGTATCAACGCCGATCGATTTGAAATCAGTTTTTAGGACTTTGATCCGATAGCCATGTTCAAGGGCACGAAGCTGTTCAAGCGATTCGGAAACTTCGAGAGGTGTTGGCTGAAGCTTAGCATACTTTAATAAGAAGTCCCGCCGGTAGGCGTAAATACCGATATGCTTATACACCTCGAATCCTTCGCTTTTAACCCGTGGGAAGGGAATAAGAGACCGGGAAAAATACATTGCATAACCGTTTAAGTCAGTTACAACTTTGACAGCACTCGAGTTGTTATACTCACTTTCGTCCATTAGGGTCATAAGCGTTGCCATACTCAAGTTGTCATCATTATCAAAGGCACCGGCTAAATCATCGATGATTTGCGGCTCAATTAAGGGTTCATCGCCTTGGACATTGACGATGATGTCAATATCGGGATAAGCTTGGGCGACTTCGGCTAGCCGGTCAGTTCCGGTAGGATGCTCCGGCGAGGTCAGCATAACTTTGCCGCCGAAAGCGGCTACAGCATCGTAGACCAGCTGATGGTCGGTCGCCACCAGCACCATTTCCGGACGCGTTGCCTTACTTGCCCGTTCATAGACATGCTGAATCATCGGCTTGCCGGCGATATCAGCCAACGGTTTACCGGGCAGACGGGTAGATGAATACCGCGCCGGTATTACGCATAATACTTTCATTCGGATCCCTCCGGCACACATTTATAAAAAAGTGTACAGTTATTTCGACGCCTCTATGCCACGGCGGCGTGCGGTTCTAAGCGGTACAACATTATTAAAATTCGGCTGAGGTTTCAAAGCCTTTTTTATTAAGAGCATTAGATCTTCCATACCGTCAACAAAGTCAAGTTCAATACTTAAAATATACATCGGCAATGGACGATCAGAGTGGATGAACTCAGCGGGAATTTTAACAGCGTCTTTCTCAGTTGTTATAAGGGCGCAGGCCCCTTGATCGACGGCTTTCTGCATAACATCCTGCATTTCAGCCATTGTATAGCTGTGATGGTCAGGGAACCGTACAGGTTCGACTGCGCTGGCACCGGTGTCGGCAACTGTCTGCTCGAAGGAAGATGGGTTGCCGATGGCTGAAAAAGCCATTACCCGTTTGCCGCGCACGACCTCAAGATTGATTTTTGTACAGCGCAGACCTTTTTTATACCAGTCTTCGATTTCAATGAACGCTCGGGGATTATGGATGCTTTCGACCACCGGAGCAATGCAGTTGTAACGAGCCAAGATATTTCTAATATTGTTTCGCGCATTGTGGCTGGATTGGTCAACCTTGGTTAAAAGGTAGGCATGAGCCCGTTCAAGGTTAGCGAGTGGTTCACGCAGCGTGCCGCGCGGCAACAGAAAGTTGTTGCCGAATACATTTAAGGTATCGATAAGCACAATATCTAAGTCACGGGCCAATTTCCAATGCTGATAGCCGTCATCCAATATAACAACATCGGCTTTAAGCTGTTTGACCGCATACTCGCCGGTTACAGCGCGGTCCTTACCCACAACAACAGGTACGCCCGGCAGATTTTTAGCTAGCAAATAGGCTTCATCGCCAGCTTCATTAGCCGACATAAAAATCTTTTTACCGTCCGATACTAGCCCAATATCACCTTTCCAGCCGGCACGATAGCCCCGGTTGAGAATAACAACTTTATAGCCCATATCACGAATAATCATCGCCAGTTGTTGAGCGGTCGGGGTTTTACCGGTACCGCCGACAGTGATATTGCCGAGACTGATAACTGTGCAGTCGAGTTTATGCTGCTTTTTTATACCGCAACTGTATAAGCCCAATTTAACGCGTACGCCCAAGCCGTAGATAAAGGAAAAAATTCTTAATACCCCAAGCAGGATAGCTGACAGGATACCAGGCTTTTCGCCATGGACTAATTGATATAAATACAGTTGTAATTTTTCACGTTGGCGCATACTTGTTCCGCCTTCTAATTAGTATTTGAATGCTTCAAGCAACTCTTTGAGATATACTGCGCTTTTCCGCGCTGCGCCGCGGTTTTCATTTATTATGGCAGTTGTCTCATCCGACATAGCTTTACGAATTTCGTTATTATTTAGGATTTTTAGCGTTTGTTCTGTTAATTCGGTGCTATCTCTCACTGTAACACATGCGCCCCGGTTTGAAAATAGGAAATAACTGTCCTTAAAATTGAACATGTTGGGGCCGACAATAATTGGTTTTCCATGGGCTGCTGGCTCTAAAATGTTATGCCCGCCGTGCTGGATTAAACTGCCGCCGACAAAAACAATGTCACCAAGGCTGTAAATCTTGCCTAGCTCACCAATAGTATCCAATATTACAACATCGTGTCCGGCAGACGGGTTTTGCTGCAGCGCCGTTCGGCGCGCCGCCGTAAAATTATGGCTTGCTGCCAAGTTTATGATTTCATCAGTGCGCAGAATTTCCCGCGGCGCAATAACCAGTTTGGCCTTAGGAAAGGCCTCTTTTATGGCAATAAAGGATCTAAAAATAATTTCTTCTTCGCCTTTATGGGTGCTGCCGGCAAGAATCACCGGCCCGCTGCCCACTAGGCCCATTTCAGAAATCAGCTTGTTTTTTTGTTCTTGGCTTACGTCTGTATAGGTCTGATCAAATTTAGTGTTGCCGGTAACAACTACTCGGCTGGGATCAGCGCCTAGCCGCAAGATATAATCTTTGTCAATATCCGACTGCATGCAAAATCTGCTGACAGTGTTCATCATATCAGTAAGCACACTGCCTAGATGCCGATAACGCTCCACGCTTTTATCGCTGATGCGGCCATTGACCATCATAACAGGCAGTTTGTGCTTACGGGCCGATTTTAAAAAGTTAGGCCATAGCTCGGTCTCGACAGGTAAAAAAACCCTTGGCTTGATGCGATCAATTACTCTGCTGCCCAAAAACGGAACATCTATCGGGAAAAATATGATGGCATCCGCCTCCTTGATGATCCGTTTGGCCATAGTGTACCCGCTGGCCGTCACAACCGAAATCATGATGGGTGCGTCCGGTATTTCTTTGCGGATTTCTTTGACAATCGGGCTAGTGGCAACAATTTCGCCGACTGATGCGGCGTGCAGCCAAATTGCGCCCTTGCCTGCCACACGAGCCAGTGTTTCTTCAGGAATAAAGCCGAAACTCTGGCGGAGCCGTTCGCCAAAACCATTTTCGCGAATCAAGCGGAAAACAAATACCGGCATGGCGATTATGACAAGTAAGACTGCCAAGATGTTATAGAGAATATGCATGCTGGATACCTCATTTATGATACGAATATATAGATATATTGGTGGATAAGCGGCGAATTACACACCCCGCCCTACGGGCACCCTTCTCAAGAGGGGATTGAGATTGCCGCGCTGCGCTCGCAATGACAGCTAGTATGCCTGTGCCATTTAAAATGTCACGCGAGGAGCATCAGCGACGTGGCTTTCTCAGATTATTCGCTGTCCCCGAACTGCACTTGATGCAGTTTGCTGTACAGACCGCCTTGCTGAAGCAGTTCGGCATGAGTGCCGCGTTCTACGATTTCACCGCGTTCCATTACCAGGATAACATCGGCGCGCTGGACGGTTGTCAGCCGGTGGGCAATGACGAAGGATGTCCGACCAATCATCAGTTTGTCCAGAGCCTCTTGAACAAGATGCTCACTCTCAGTATCAAGTGCTGACGTGGCCTCGTCAAGGATAAGGACTTGCGGGTTTTTTAGGATAGCGCGGGCGATCGCAATCCGCTGACGCTGACCGCCAGACAATTTGGAGCCACGCTCGCCAATCTGCGTTTGGTAACCATCCGGCATGTCAGTTATAAATTTATGGGCATTGGCGGCTTTTGCAGCCGCAATTACTTGTTCTTCGGAGGCATTAAAATCCCCATAGAGAATGTTTTCATAGACAGTGCCGTTAAACAGTACAGTCTCTTGCGGCACAATGCCAATCTGCTCACGAAGCGAAGCCAAAGTAACTTTTCTAATGTCAAATCCGTCAATAGTAACTGTACCTGCAGTCACATCATAAAAGCGCGGAATAAGATTGGCAATGGTGGTCTTACCGGCCCCGCTCGGCCCGACAATGGCTACCATCTGGCCGGGTTTGGCGTCGATATCAACATTTTTAAGGACAGGCTCGCCAGCCTTATACTCAAAACTGACTTTATCAAATTTGACATGTCCCTTTATATGAGGGAGCTCGGTTGCATTTGGAGCGTCCTTGATTTCAGGTTCTGTGTCTAACACTTCAAAAATCCGATCGGCTGCTGCCATCGCTTTCTGAATATGACTATATACACGACTCAAACGTTTTACCGGATTTGATATGTTTACAGCATACATTAGGAAAGCGATAAGCGCTCCCGCCGTTATCTCGCCGGCAATAACTTCACGGCCGCCTAACCAAATAATAACGGTTACGCCAATTGCGGCTAAGAACTCAATCATCGGTGTCAGGGTTGCCGACAGCTGAGACGTCTTCATATGCGCCCGGAAGTTAGATATATTTTGTCTGTTGAAGCGGTCGATTTCATAATCTTCCCGAACAAATGACTTAATAACGCGAATTGATGATATTGCTTCCTGTAAAATTGAAGTTATATCTGCGGTCCGTTCCTGTAATACGGAACTGGCTGTACGCATTCTTTTACCGAATATTTTCATGGTCTGAGCTACCAGCGGCATCGTAATGAAGGTCATAAGCGATAGTTTCCAGTCCAGGTAAAACATTGCTGCTATCGATCCTACAAGTATCATTCCTTCAGTTACCAGTTCGATGACGCTATCAACCAAAGCCCCCTGCAAAGCCGTGACGTCATTTGTTATATAGCTCATTACGGTACCAGTTTTACGTTTTTCGAAATAAGACAACTGCAAGCGTTGGAGATGGCGATAGATTGTTTCCCGGATATCAATAACAACTCTTTGGCCAATGTACGACATTAAATAGGTTTGGCCATAGAAGAAAATGCCGCGCAAAAAATAGATAACTATAATTCCGCCAGCAATGATATTGAGCCTCATCATATCCTTTTCGGATAATACTTGATCAATAACATCTTTTAATATCCATGGTACATATAGGTTAGCCCCCGATGCAAAGATCATGCAAATGACCGCGATTATCAGACGGGGTATATATGGTTTTATATATTGTAATAAGCGAAGGTATGTCTTCATTAATTTCCTCCAGGACCTTTCGCAGCAATTGATAAAATGACATCGGCTACCCGACGCACCGCGCCGCATTCGCCAAGTTTACTGTTTACTTCCGCAAGGTCTGTTAATATCTGATCGCGCATGCCTTTGTTGAGGAGAATCTCCAAAGTATATCTGGCAATTTTATCAGGATTAACCTCCCCCTGCAGCAGTTCAGGAACGATTTCGCGCCCAGCGATAATATTTGGCAGGCTGATGTGCGGAATCTTGACAAGAACCTTGCCAAGCATATAGGTAAGTGGCACTACGCGGTAAACAATAACGGTAGGCAACTTCATTAGCGCTGCCTCGAGGGTCACGGTACCTGATGCCGCAATGCCAACATCGGCAATATTCATCAAATCATAGTTATTTCCTTCTGTCAGCTTAACAGAAACCCTGTAATTATTGAAAATATTCTGCAGCATTTCCCGGGAAATTGTCGAAGCTACCGGCAAAAAAACCTGGCAGTCGGGAACCTTTTTGACAATTTTTTCAGCAGCACCTAACATATCAGGCAGCAAGCTGAGAATTTCCTGCTTACGGCTTCCCGGCATTAATAATAAGACTGGCTTGGACGGGTCAGCGCCAAAATGGCGATAAGCGTCGGCCTTTTCCATTGACGGCTTAACTATATCAACAAGCGGATGGCCGACGTAGGTAACATTAGCACCGGCCGCCTTGTAAGCCTCGGCCTCGAAGGGAAAAATAGCTGCTATCGCTTCGACGGTTTCTGCCACGCCTTTTGCCCGGCCTTTGCCCCATGCCCAAACTGACGGGCTGATATATGAAATTACCGGGATGCCTTTCTTTTTGGCGACTTTCGCCAGTCGCATATTAAAGCCGGGATAGTCGATAATAACTAACGCATCCGGCCGCTCATGCTCCATAATCTCGGCCAGCTTATCACGCAGCTTGAATAGACGAGGCAAATTTTTAACAACTTCGACTAAACCGATTACGCCTAGATCGGCGATATCATAAACAATATCAACCCCGGCTTGGCGCATAGCCTGTCCGCCCATGCCAAACAGTTTTATATCAGGGCAGGCTAATTTAAGCGCGTTCGCAACACTTGCTCCATGCAAATCGCCTGATGCTTCGCCTACTGAGATCATGATTTTGTACATGTCGGCCTCCATTAATAGTTAGATAATCGCAGATTTATACACCCCACCTTTCAGGCACCCCTCTCAAGAGGGGATTGGGGGCGCGTGAGATTGCCACACTGCGCTGGCGCTCGTTCGCAATGACAACTAATAGTATACTGGCTATCGAAAATGTCTTCGCAAGATACGCAAGTGTCGTGGCGATCTCGGTTTACAGCTCGTATTTTATCTAAAAACAATCAGCACTTGGCGCTTAGCACTATGTACTAGCGCCAAGTGCCAAGTGCCATTAAATGTTACATAGCAATTATTGCTATCCCATTCTCATCAGCCATTCTGATGACAGTAGCTTTGTCAACTAGCAGCGTTGCCCCGGCTTCGATTACCAAGGCTTTGGCCTTGGCCTTAATCATAACAGCCAAGGTATCCGGTCCGACAGTGGGTACATCAAAGCGCGAGTCCTGGTTGGGCTTGGCTACTTTGGCCACAACAACATCGCCCCGGCCAAGTTCACCGCCGCGCAAGATGCAGGCGTCAGTTCCTTCGATGGCTTCTACCGCCATTACGGCAAGATTTTTGACAACAACGGTCTGACCAATATCAAGTCCGCCAATCTGCTTGGCCATTTTTAAGCCAAACTCCATATCAGCCTTTTCACTGGCAGTCGGAACCCGTGCAGAGATTTGACCCGCTCCCGGCATTAATTGCCGAATAAGGGCAGTCTGGTCGAGCACACCGATGCCTTCGGATGCCATTTCACGCACAAACCCCAGCATAATGGTATCATCGCTGTTATCAGGAAGGCTTGCCAGCATTTTGCGGATGCGGTCGTCAAGCTGTACTGTACCGGCAAACATTAGCTCTTTGGTAACCTTGCCGATCATCGTGACTTCGCTAGCCTGTTCATTCTGTAAGGTATTAATAATGTTGTCAAGTTCACCAACGCTGATCGAATAAAACTTGTCAGCAGCCTCGCTCAGTTCAGGGTCAACCCCGGGCACAACACCGATTGCTATCACTTTAAAGCCCATGCCGCGAGCGGCACGGGCAAATTCTACCGGCAGTCGTCCGATACCGGCTAACAAACCAATCGTCTTCATCGCAATTTCCCCTATATGTTGTTGTTAGTATCAAGATTCCGTTTATATTATTTATAATATCAATAAGATTATTCAGCAGCTTCACGGCGGGTACGGCAAATACCACGCTCAGCATTACGCAGGAAGCGGAGGAAATGTTCTACTTCCGGGCAAGCATCAAGTTCTTGTTCCATAACAGCAATTGCCTGCGCAAGGCTTAAGCTAGAACGATAGAGAATTTTGTACGCTTTTTTAAGATTGCGGCGGGCTTCCGGTCCGATGCCGGCACGAGCCATGCCAACATTATTAAGACCCGACACATGCGCTGGATGGCCGTCAACAATAACATACGGCGGAACATCCTGCACCACTTTGGACGCGCCGCCAACCATGGCATTGCGGCCGATTTTTACAAACTGATGAACGCCGGATAGACCGCCTAGTACGGCACGGTCTTCAACAATTACGTGGCCGGCCAGCGTTGCCGCATTGGACATAACAACATTATTGCCAACAATACAGTTGTGCGCAACATGAGTGTAAGCCATCAGCAAACAGTTTGAACCGATGCGGGTTTCTTCGCCTTCGCCGGTTGCCCGGTTAACGGTAGCAAACTCTCTGATCTTGGTATTGTCACCAATAAATACATAGCTTTTTTCACCGGCGAATTTAAGATCCTGCGGATCTGCGCCGATTGAAGCGCTAGGGTAAATTATACAGTCTTTACCGATACTGGTCCATCCATCTATGACTACATGGGCACCAATTTTAGTACCATCGCCGATTAAAACATTTTCACCGATAACAGCGTAAGGCCCAATTTCAACATCTTTACCGATGCGGGCTCCAGGGTGTACAACTGCTGTTTCATGTATCTTACGCAGTGGAATTACCTTTTCCGGTTTCATTCGCATATCAACTCCTTCTAAACAAGTACAATACATTGCCCATGTTGTTTCACTTACAATATAGTCCGACTATACAGTCTGATTGTGACGATTTATTTTTCGTTAAATTCAGCCATTTTTTAAGTTGAAATCGCTTTTACGCAATTTATTAAGGCAAAAGCACTATTTTTCTCATTAAGTTAGCTTCTGTCTACCAAAGCGAATAAGAATTCTCCTTCGGCTACTACCTGATCGTCAACGTAGGCCTCGGCCCACAGCTTGCCCATATTGCCGCGAACCTTAACCAGTTCGGCAACCATGCGCAGCTGATCACCAGGCGTAACCGGCTTTCTGAACTTTACGCGCTCCATGCCGGCGAAATAGGCCAGCTTACCACGGTTCTCTTCCGGGTAAAGCATAGCAACACCGCCAACCTGAGCCATAGCTTCAAGAATAAGCACACCAGGCATTACCGGCTGGCCGGGAAAATGCCCCAGGAAGAAGTTTTCATTACCGGTTACGTTCTTTATACCTACTGCCCGTTTCATGGGCTCTATTTCGATAATCCGGTCGACCAGCAAGAACGGATACCGATGCGGAATAATTTTTTGAATATCAGTTATAGACAACATAGTTTATTCAGCTCCCTTAGCAGTTGTGACCTGAGATGTTATTTTTTCGGCTAATTCAGTATTAAGCGCATGACCTGATTTAACCGCAATGATATGACCGTGAACAAAGCCGGCTAGCGCTATGTCACCGATGACGTCCAATATTTTATGGCGTACCAGTTCATCGTTGAACCTTAGCGGGGTAAGCACCGAGGTGTCGTCATAGACAATAGCATTATCCAAACTGCCGCCAAGCGCTAGCCCCTGAGCCTGCAGTGCTTCGATTTCATGCATAAAACCGATGGTGCGGGCCGGAGCAATTTCTTGGGTAAACAATTCGGGGGTTATTTCATAATCGCCGAACTGCACCCCCAACAGCGGATGCGGATTAACAGAGGTAAAAGTTATTCGTAGTCCATCATAAGGTAAAATAGTTATAAATTTATCTTCGTGCCGCACTGCAAGAGCTTCGGTCACCTGTACAACATGGCGGCGAGCAACTTGCTCTGCGATACCGGCTGACTCAATCAGCTTGACAAACGGCAGGGCACTGCCGTCAGCCACCGGCGGTTCGGCCGAATTGATTTCAATCAGGCAGTTGTCTACCCCCATTGCCCTTAATGCCGCCAAGAGGTGTTCTACGGTAAACACCTTTGCAAGGCCGCACTCGAGCGTCGTGGCCCGCATGGCCGCCGTGACATTAGCGGTACACGCAGTGACTTGCGGCGCGCCAGGAAGATCGACCCGAACAAAAATAATGCCCGAGTCAGCTGGGGCCGGGTTCATGGTAATTGATACTTCTTTGCCTGAATGGAGTCCGATACCGGTATACGCAATAGATTTAGCTAGTGTAGTTTGGTGCGACATATTATAATGCATGATATCCTCCTGACATGATAACCTTTGTTTATTCTACAGAATATGAACAAATCCTGCAAGTATTGGTAATCAAAATCCGAGAGATTGAGATTGCCGCGCTGCGCTCGCAATGACATTTAGTTAGTTAAATATCTTCTAAGAATGCCATCGCGAGGGCATAAGCCCGTGGCGATCTTGTTTTTACGCAATTCGCTTGCCAGCTAAAGTGAGCGCGTTAGTGTTCATTTGATATTCAATGAGTTCTTTATATTGTTTACCGATATGCGACTGTGGTTTAACAAAAACTTCGGAAGGTTTTCCTTCTTCTACTATTTTGCCTTTATCCATTAAGACGATACGGTCGGCAACGTGCAGGGCAAAGGCAATTTCGTGAGTTACTACTAACATTGCGCTTTGTCGATACTTTGCCAGGTCCTCCATAACAACGAGAACTTCCCGTACCAAAATCGGGTCAAGCGATGCCGTCGGTTCGTCCCATAGCATCAGATTAGGTTCAAATGCCAGCGCCCGAGCGATACCGACGCGCTGCTGCTGACCGCCGGACATTTCAGAAGGCTTGCTGCTATGATAATTTTCCAGACCAACTTTGCGCAGCGCATCAATTGCCTTGTCATAAGCAAGGTCTTTAGCCATACCGCCCATAACCAGGCCAAGCATTACGTTCTCAACAGCTGTCAAACGGTCCACAAGGTTAAAGTGCTGGAACACAAAGCCGATTTTCTTGCGCACATTGCGCAATTCATCAGGATTAAGCTTCAAAATGTCAACTCCGTTAAATATGATTGAGCCTTTATCGGGTTCAACCAGCCTGTTAATACTGCGGATTGTCGTTGACTTGCCACAGCCAGACGGCCCCATAAGAGCCACCGTCTCACCGCGCGCAACATTAAGATTTAGGTCATTGATAGCTTTGATATTGCCGAACTGTTTGAATAGATTCTGAATAGCAAGCATGGTATCACCTCCTGTTAAAAGCGAGATTACCACACTCCGCTACGCTGCGTTCGCAATGACAGTTTAGTTAGCTATGAACTTATAATCTGTCATTGCGAGGAGCGCTAGCGACGTGGCGATCTCATGCTTTATCTAAATTTCAATTTCCGTCTATTCAACTTCTGCAATAAGCCCGGACGGGCGCTAGGGACGACGATTTCACGCATGACTTCGTCGAAGGACAAGCCCAGAGCCTCACCGGCAGTTACTTCATCAGTCGAGATCGGGCTGATTTTTTCTGTGTAGTTAGCCACAATCAGACCAATCAACGCCCCGAGCAAAGGTACTGCAAGCCATGGCAGATAAGGAATACCACCGCCGGAGATAGCGAATATGGCCGTTAGCATCACAGCGCCGATTACCATACCATATTGGCGTTCAGGGGCAGTAAAGGTTATTGTAATCCGGGCTAACAGACCGCGCCAACCGGTTACTTTTACTCTGTTTGCCAGACGGCGGCGACGGATAACCGTCATAATTGCCGTATGGTCAAGCGCCAGGAACAGCAGGGTTGCAATTATCGCTGCCAGACCGGCTAATACTGCCTGAACTTCGTTAAGGATCTGAATTATCTCACCGCGGGCATTAGGTTCAATAACCCCCAGATCAGCTGAATACAGCGCTATATTTTGGTGGCCGGCCTGCTCGTACACAATCGGCGCTACAGCATCACTCGTAACATTTCTTGTGGTCAGAATCTGAATTCTTGCGCCAGGGATAACCTGACCGGCAATGAATTGATCCATGATTTGAACTGAATGGCTGATTTCCTCGTCTTTGAGGTTAGGAGCAGCGGCTGCCATATACTGCAGCTGGGTTGTAATAAGCGGAACATCCAACTGTTGGATTTGATTTATCTTAGCAGCAGCATCCGTTAAGCCGCTGCGGGCACCGGCGGCGTCAAAGCTTTTGAGAGCCGCAACAGTTCCGCTGCCGTTAGCTACGATACTGTCAATAGCCGCATTAGCAGTTCGGGCATTAGCGGCAACATTGTTAAGGGCAGCTAAGTTAGAATTTAGAGTGTCCAAACTTGCTTGAGTACCGGTAAGTTCATCGATAGTAGCGGTATTGCCACCGCCCACCAATCTTACTATCTGCATAGTATTTTTTAAGTTACCGATAGCCCGGGAGGAGTGAGTGATTTGATTCTGCATCGAGCTTGTATCGATTTGGGCTAAACCACTGGTAGCGGCTTGAATAGTACCGCTTGCAGCCTGAATACTGCTGATAGTCTGCTCAATGGCACTAACACTTTTGTCGTAGTTATCAAGCGCATTAAGCGCAATTTGACTTACGTTTTGGGTATCTTTCGCAAAGTCGGGAATTTGACCGACCAGCTTAGTTGTTTCATTAAGCGCACCGCTCAATTCCTGACGCGGATTGCGGTAAGAAGCCGTACCCACTAAGGTTGAAACAACGTTCTTTTCAATCTTAAAACCTTGATTATTGGTTAGTAAAGACGCATCGCCCTGGGTAATAACACCCTCAGCTGATCCGTCCGGGCGCAATGCTGTTACTTGAACAACAACATTACCCTTGTCCACCGGATTACCGGCAGCAGGGGCAGCAGCGGCAGTACCTTGGAATACAACGGTATCGCCTTTCATTAGATTAGCACCGCCGGTTGGCGTTATAAGCACTTGGCTGGCATAAGCTGATAAGAAACGCTTTAATTCCATCATGGTACTTACCAGGTAATTCATGTCACTGTTAGTACCGTCAGTCGATACGTTTTCAGCATAACCGATATTAAGTTGCATTTTCATATCATTAGCAATAGTTTCACCCATCTT
Organism: Veillonellaceae bacterium; assembly: GCA_012523975.1. NCBI lineage: Bacteria > Bacillati > Bacillota > Negativicutes > Veillonellales > Veillonellaceae > Veillonellaceae bacterium. Next base: position 15,233 of record JAAYSF010000044.1, on the reverse strand, counting down.
GATAGGGTTGGACGGCTCACTGCCGACCGGGAAGCTTATTTCGATAAGCTGGTACTGCTTAAGCAGCTCCTCAACTTCCTTATTGACCGCTGCTGTCTTTTCTACCGATGTCAAAACGACACCAATCGAACCACCGTCACGAAAAGCAAAGCTGACATCATCGATTTCCATGATTTTGTCTATCAGCATATTTTTAGCTCCGTCAGGCACACCACGGATGTTTAGGCGCGGCTCGGTCATAACACCGACGCTCGCCCCGCCGGGGATACCGCCGAATGTTTTATCAAGTTCTTCATAAACCTTTTTACTTTTATATTCTGACGGCAGAGCAACAAAAATGTTGGTTTTACCGGTTACAGTCGGTCCAATCTGCATTCGCGAGCCTGGAAATACATCATCAATGATCTTTTGGATCTGCGCTGATGCATCATCCCTCATACCTTCCCGCACTTGCAGAACTAAATCATATTCACCATAATCGCCGACCAGACTGTTCAGCGTACTGGAAAAATACGCATTAGCTGACATCGACAAAGCGCTGGCTAACAATGAGCCAATTACAATACTAACAATAAGAAGGGTCAAAATATCGCGATTGAAAGTGTCTTTTAAAATACTTCTGGCAAAGAAATTCTTAGACTTCTGCATAAAACTAGTCATCTTGTCTCACCTCTTTCCATCAAGGATATATTATATCAGTTTTATGCATAAAAGTATATACGCATGATGGAGAATATTATATATCTTTTTGATATGTTTTGCAACATGTCATTACTCCAACAGTGACGGTTTTCCATCCTACGGAACGGCTTTTTCCAGAAAGGGCCAATAACCGGGGTACAGTGAGATTGGCAATGATTTTGATGTAATAAATATATATCAAAACAAAAATCGCCACAGTCCGCTTAGGCTCACAACGATGACAAAGATTAGTGTCATCGCGAGGAGCGGCAGCGACATGGCGATCTCAGATTTTTAGCTTATTTTATTTTTGCGGCGGCTTGGTTTTCCAGCGGTTATGTAGCCAGAACCATTCTGTAGGGTGCTGGCGGACATGCTGTTCGATAATTTTGGTGATTTTAGCAGTGGTGGCTTGTACATCTTGAGCTTTATCTTTAGTTTTTTCCGGCATAATATATGGGTGAATTATCGCGGTGTGAGTGCCGTCACTATTTTCGGTAATGAACGCCGGAACAATCGGCGAATCCTTCATTCTGGCTAATACAGCCGAGCCCTGCGGTGTCGATGCCGGGCGACCGAAAAAATCAACAAATACTCCGCCGGAATGAGCATCTTGATCCATCAAAATTCCAATAACTTTGCCTTGCCCTAATAGCCTGGCCATTTCAAGTGCGCTTGATTTATAGGTTATATGCATGCCGACCAGTCTGCGGTATTCGTTAATAAACCGATCCATGGCGGCATTAGTTTGCTTTTGAACAACTGCAGCAAGCGGAAAGCCATTCATGGCCAGCGCCGCACCCAGCAGCTCCCAGTTGCCGCTATGGGCAGTTGCCAACACTACCCCCCGGCCTTGAGCAAGAGCTTCGGTTAAATGCTCGGCACCCTCCATGTGAACATGTTTAGCAATATTATTTTTATTGATTCGCGGAAATGCCAGCACTTCCATAAACATACGGCCAAATCTGGTGGTACTTTGCTTAGCGATAATTTTGGCCTGACTTTCGCTGATAGCAAAGCCCTGCTTTATATTATCAATCGCCAACCGTTTGCGTTTCTCCGGTACAAGCGGCCAACAAATTTCTCCTACCAGGTTACCAAGCATCCGACGAACAGGAGATGGCAGCGTCGACACTATAAAGCTGAATACTTTAACTAATGAGTAAACCATAATGGCCTCCAACTATTTTGTGAAACTGAACCCGAAATATGTCTCGTGATTGCGCCATCCGGCATCGACCTTTAGACCCGGCACTACCGATATACGAGCACCGTAATTCATATCTTCTCCGTCATATTCAGCAATTAGGCTAGTGGCCGGGAAAACGCTGTTGCCGGTTATCATTCCAAGGGGACTGATTTGTTTCTCAATCCCGGCAAAAAGGCCGTCATATCGTCCGTTGCCTGTACCGACATGCACTCTAAACCCGAGCGGCAGTCCTTTGCTGGCGACTGCGTACAGCGAACGATCTTTTTTATCGGTGGCATCCTCGATGCCGATTGCCAGTCCCGGCGTCAAAATTGTTTCAGGTATTAAACCATACTTAGCATTAAGCATTGTGTCATTATCTTGATCGCCGTCATAGCGAAAGCCCGCAACCCCAAGTTCAAGACGTCCTGTCAGGTTGGTGTTAAAAACGCCGACCTCGCCTTCTTCTAAATGGTAATAGCCAAGCGAGAAGTCTCCCTCCTGTAAAACATCAGCTGATGGAGTATTGATTAAACCAGTTGAGCCATTTACTGACGGCGCGGCGTTAGCAGTAACTGTTCCAAAACACAAAGTAAATATAGCGACATACAGTAATTTTTTCATCAAATAAATCCCCTTTTACAACAAATTTTGCACATTTATGTATTATTCCGCAAAACCAGCCATTTTCCTGCCGAATAAGGGAAGGTAATAACAGACAAACGAATTTTGAGTTGTGTCAAGAGAGCTGTCCCCGTGATAGAGAAAAGAAGATCGCCACGTCGTGGCGATCTTCTGGTTGTTGTTATTTGCCGCTTTCTAGCTCGGCTAAGCGTTTTTCGAGTTCTCTTACCTTCTTAATAAGGTCGGGCACTTTATATAGTGAGGCTTCGGCTTTAATCCATTCACGATGCGGCCGAGCCGGGAAGCCGGCTAAAAAGGACCCGGAAGCTACGTTACTGATTGGCGCCGATCGGGCGGCGAAGGTGACATTGTCACCGATAGTAATATGACCGTTACTGCCCGATTGTCCGGCAAAGGTAACATTACGGCCGGTTTTAACGCTGCCGGCAATGCCGGTCTGAGCTACCAGCAAGCAATTTTCCCCAAGTACCACATTATGAGCCAAATGCACTAAATTATCAATTTTAGTACCCTGTTTGACGACCGTGCTGCTAGTAGTTGCCCGGTCGATACCAACATTCGCACCAATTTCAACATCATCTTCAATAATGACATTTCCGACCTGCGGTACTTTGTGATGCCGGCCTTTTTCTGTTACAAACCCAAATCCGTCACTGCCGATAACGGCTCCGCTATGGATTATAACCCGATCACCAATCTTGCAGTTCTCCCGAATTGTTACATTAGGATAGATAATATTATCACTGCCGATTACCGTTTTGTGGCCGATATAAGTATGCGGATAAATTATTGTATTGTCGCCGATAACAGCATCGTCGGCAATAACGGCAAACGCCATTATCGCGACATTCTTGCCTAGTTTGACACCTTCGCCCATGACTGCCAGATTATGTACACCCCGCACGATGGGTACCTGCGGAGCGAAAATTTCCAACAACTTAGTAAAGGCCACCCGGGGGTTTTCTACCCGAATGGCCGGTTTGGAAAACTCAGTAATTGTTTCAGGAACTATAACAGCAGCAGCCTTGGTCAATGCCGCCTGATCAAGATGGGGCGGCACTGCAAAAGTGATATCGTTTTCGCCGGCGGAGTCAATACCGGATACACCCGTAATTTCTACACTTCCGTCGCCTATCACCGAGCCTTTAACAAGTTCAGCGATATCACTTAATCTCATTTTCACTTGAAATCCCCCTGACTACTGCATTCTCTTGATAACTTCGTCGGTTATATCAGTACCGCCTTGGGCAACCCCGTTCTTATAAAGTACTACACTTAACTTTTTTTCTTGGGCAACTTGCTCAAGGGTTTGCTTAATACTGGCATCGATTTGGCCTTCGAGGTCTTGTTTAATTTTAACAAATTCACTATAAGCCGCCTCTTGCCGTTTTTGGTATTCCTCAGCACTTAAGCCGGCTTTTTCCTTTTCCAAGTTATCGGTTAGTTCTTTACCTTTAGCATTAAGCTGCTCCTGGAAGCCTTTGACTTTAGGACTTTCAGCCATTACTTTGTTTACGTCAAGAACGCCGATATTCTGTCCGCCGGTACCGCTGCAGCCGCTGACTAGCACGCTGAACGCAAAGACAACCAATAATAAAACAACCAATTTACCTGTATTTTTCATTACAAATCCTCCAATCTGATCGATTGTTGCTGTTGTAAATTACTATTCCCAAGCTATTAATTAATTATAATCGTTATTTAAGCTGAATATTATTAGCTGAAAATTGACTGATAACCGCACCGGTAATATCTACAGCATTGACATTTACCTGAACCTTGGCCAGTACAGCCTCAAGCCCTTGTTCAACGGCAACCTTTGCGGCTTTGCTGCGAATATCGTCAACAATCAGCTGTTTTAGCATTTCAATTTCACGCTGTTTAGCGGCTAACTGCTGCTCGCTACTGCCGGCAGGCTGGGCCGTAATCTTCGCCGCTGATTGCTGATTACGGTTGGCAATCTCTGATGCTTGTGCAGCACCCTTTTGCGCCAGTTCGGCATGAAGCTGCTGGGCATAGGCCGCTAACTGCTGCTCAATGGCAGCTTTTTCAGGTGCCATTTGCTCATCCATTTTTGCCGACAATTCCTGCTCTTTTGCCGCTAATTTTGCCGCTCGTTCTTTTTGCAGCTTATCCAATTCATCTTGCAGCAAAGTCATTTCTTCCTGGCTTAGGTGAACTGTTTTTAGCTTAAGCTGAATGCTGAAAATTTGCGATTGATATGTTTGATCCAGTTCCTTGGCATAGGCCTGCAATTCTGCCGTTAAATCACTACGCAGCTGTTCAACCTTAGCCTGGAACCCAGCGCTGAGCTGAGCCTGTTTCTCAGTCATCTTAGCATTAAATTCTTGCTCCAGAGCAGCATTTATACCGGCAATCACCTTTGACATATCAGGGCCGGCTGTATTGACTTGCGGGGCGGGCCGACTGGCTTGGACTTGGGCCGCCAGTGTATTATACTGCTGTTCAAGCTTTGCCGCTTCGCCATATCTTGGATGGGCTTTAATAGCTTGATTCATATCGATTATCCCAACCTGGGACGCAGGGGGTTTGGTGTCGTTGGTCTTCCCAAGTGAACAGCCGGTGGTAAAGGCTGCAACGGAAACGATTAATAGCAGAAACCGCAACATATACTTATGCTTGAACACCAAATCACCCGCTTTCTATAAATCTGGATAGCCTTGTCGACTGCAAATCTTCACTATGACAACTAACAAGCTTGGAGGAGTCATTGCGAGCGCAGCGCGGCAATCTCATATTCTAGGTGCCCTGCACCATGATTTCTAATAAAGAGCCGAGCTGGGGTCATACCGGCTCGGCTATATTGTATGCCTGATTCAGTTATTATTCAGCTTATTTGCCCATTCTCTTTAATACTTCGTCAGTAATATTTTGACCGCCATAGACAACATCGTTTTTATCAAGCACTACCGCTAAGCCTCGCGCATCGGCTACAGACTTAATGGCAGCATTGATTTTATCAAAAATCGGTCCCCTGAGTTCCTGCTGTTTAAGGTTAAGACGTTGTTGAATTTGCATATAATAGTCTTGCTTTTCTTTGTCATTCATGCCGGCTGACTTTGTTGCAAAGTCCTCCTGCGCAGCTTTTACTTCAGCCTGCATAGTTTCTTCAGCTTTTTTCATATCAGGATGCTGGTAAACGAGCATTTGGAAGTCAACCACCCCGATTTTAGAAGAGCTTGCTGCATTGGCCGCATAACTTGTGCCTGTTTGTGATACAGCCAGACCGACAATTCCCAGAACAAATAAGACTGCAACTGTAAGCGAAACCAATTTGATTTGTTTCTTCCCGAATTTTAACAATTCTTAAACCCCTCTTCTCTGCCATCTGGCATAAAAATTTCCCATTTAATTATACCAACAAATGCCGTTATATTCAACATTTTCCTAATGGTATCTACTAAAGATGACCGATAAGTCGCAGCCATGATTCCTCATCACTCAAGACATATTCGGTGCTGAGGTGGTCATGCAGCCGATACCTCAGGCCAACCTCATTTAGTCCGGCATCAGTCCGTCGTTCAGCCCGTAACGACCAACGGGGATCAATAACTTGGTTTAATGTTAATATCGCCTCATTGTCAGATGAGTTATATTTGACTCCGGCAAAGGTATCATTGCCGATCCGGTGGGACCAGCCGGGTATAAAATCCCAAGATACAGAGCTTGGGAAAAAGTCAACTTCCAGATAAACCTCATCACGGCTGCTGAAAAACTTTCCGGCATGCAGGCGGGCCGAGGTATTGTCATTGTCATTCTCGTTGCGCCCGACATCGAGATAGCCTTCCAACCAGATATTATATTTGTCGGTTTCGGCCTTAACATTAATTATTGTGTCAGTTCCCGGCGTTATAGAGGATGTCAGCGTCAAGCCGTAATTTCGCGCCATATGATGCTGGCTGGCGGCTGCCTGAAACTTTTCGGTGAAATAGCTGCGATGCCGTTCTACAAAAGCTACCGGCAGGCCTCTTAATCTTTTCGCCTCATCGTCAAATATCGTTTCGATGCCGGACAGCAGTACATTCGGTATTGTGTGCGACAGTAAGTTAACTCGTACGTCGTGAATAGTTGCGCCGGTTGGTACTAACGAAACTTTTACTATCGTCCGCGTTCCTGATTCGATATCAAAGTTGGTCCGAAATTCTGGGAGCTGTTCGGCCAGGATTTCCTGAATTACCGTTTTGGATACCCCGCTCGCCCAATCAACAGCGTCTATCGGCAAGCCAATTAGGACATTGCTCACCCGTTCTTCGACATCACCCATATCGCTTGTGAGCAGCGGAATTAATTCCGGTGAGATATTGCCATAGTCAATCTCAAGGTCAACTTCGCGGACAACTTCACCCCAGGGGGATAATTCCAGAACAACATCAGTTTCTACACCAGGTTTAATTACAACGGTTTCAACAGTATAACCGACGAGAATTCGGTCAAAGACCTCTTTGACAATTCGTTCATATGAGCCTAGGCTAGCGGCAACATCGGCAGGTTTGCGCCCGATCAGTACATGTTCGCCGACCGTGTTAACGCTGGCTGCCATCCGTTTGGCGATGCGGTCAGGCGGCGGCTGAGCGCCGTCCACTGTAGTCACTTTGACATTAATCTTATTGATGGTATCGCCGGCTGCGCTCGCTCCTCCGGGCAAAAAAAGCAGCGCCAGGGAAATAGTTACGACCACTAGAATAGAAAAAGGCTTACAGTTTATGTCCCGCACCTCCTAAGTAAGTAATTTGAATAAGAGCCAGGTCGAAGGACCTGGCTCTCGATCTGTTTTAGAACTGGCCGCCAAAGCTAAAGTGGGTCTTGCCGCCATCAGAACCTTGCGCATAGTCAATACGGATCGGTCCGATCGGTGTTGTTACACGCATACCCACACCGACACTTGCTTCGAGATCATTGAGTTTATAATGCTCGCCATCCCAAGCCTTACCAATATCGCTGAATACTACGCCTTGAATCTTGTTGGCAACCGGGAAACGATATTCGACGCTGGCCGCTAGCATTTTGTCACCTTTGAACTGTTCGTCTTCATAGCCGCGCAAAGTATCTGAGCCGCCGACCGAGAATTTGCCGCTGTATGGCATATGCCCATCAGCGTAACCCATCGTGGCCCTAAGGGCTACTACTTGAGATCGGCCTACCTTGAAATAGTTACGACTCTCTGCCGTGTACTTGTTAAAGTCAAAGTCACCGCCAAAGGCCTTGCCGGCAAATTCAGCTGCCAGTGAGAAACGATGGCCTTCTGTCGGACTAAAGACATTGTCACGTGAATCAAATACCCGCATCAACGTTACGCTATTAGTCAAACCGAAGTTTTCATCCAGATATCCCGGAATTTCAGTATAATTCTCCGGACCTTCAACATGTTCGACATATTCATCGTTACGATGTTTGAAGGTGATATAATTCTGAATGAATTCACCATGCGGACGGCCAATGGTTATATCCCAGCCCTTACGATTTTTGTCATAGGTCGACTTTTCGTCTCCGCCTTCTTTATAGTCGGTGTACTCATTAGTCATATCATAGAAGGTGAAGCCTAAAGAGGTTTGTTTAGAGTCCAGCCATGGCTTAGTATAAGCGATTTCATAGTTACGATTGCTAGCCTCGCCGCCAAACTCCCAGTGAAGCTTAACTTTGTCGCCGGTGCCACGGAAGTTGTTATCGCCAAGTTCGATGATACCGATTAGACCATCACTCTTGCTGTAACCGCCCCCAATTGAAAACATCCCGGTTTTTTGCTCAACAACGCTGGTTTCAAGCACGATGGCATTAGGTTCTTTACCAGGGTTGAGCTTCATGTTTACATCCTCAAAATAACCAAGGTTGTACACCTTTTGCATACTGCGGCGGGCATCCTTGACATTAAAGGGTTCGCCCGGTTTGAGCTTCATTTCACGGGTAATTACATAGCTCTTGGTCTTTTCGTTACCCTTGATGGCAATGCCTTCCAACTTGCCTTCATTGATGGTGATTGTTAATACGCCGCCGTTCATTGAAACATCGCTGACCTTGGCCAAAATATAGCCTTCGTCATGATAGTGCTGTTCAATAGCCCGGGCATTTTCGTTGAGCTGCTTGGTATTTAAGATTTTGCCTTTAGTAACTTTGAGCAAATCCTTAAGCTTGTCCGTTGTAACTTTGGTATTACCCTTAATAACAATGTCATTTACAACAGGGTTTTCCATAACAGTGTAAACAACTTTGACGCCTTCCGGAACTTCGGTAAAGTTAGCAACAACGTCGAAGAAATAGCCAAGATCATAAATAGACTGCATATCCTGCTTAACCTTGTCCGGCGTTAACGCTTCACCAGGCTTAATTTGGATAGCCTTGGTGATTGCGGCTTTGTCGACCGCTGAGTTGCCGGTTACTTCTACTGCTGTAACCGTCTTACCGGTAAGGTCGGTGGCGAACGCCGGGGCGGCAGCTGTAAGGATAATGCTGAGACTAATGATAGCTGCAAATAAAATTTGCCCATAGCGTCTCGTTCTTCTCATGTATTACCTCCTTATTAAATTATTGACCACGCAGTGATTTCCCAGCGGCCCGTACCAGTTTCTGCAGTTCATCCGGTGGCAGTACCACCTCTTGTTCTGCCTGATACGTTCCATCGTCACCCTTGACGCGGCTTTCTGCTCCAGTCAATTTTTGCGGTTGCTCTGATTTCAGTGTGGTTGGTGCCGAAACAGTTTTAACTGTAACTGCTGACGTTGATTGCTGAACTTTAGGCTGCTCAGGCAAACTACTAACAGCCGCAGGCTGCTGCGGGCTTTGCAATGATTCACTTACGGCAGCGGGAGCCTGAAAATTACTTGTTCGATGCTGGTTAAACCACCAATAGGTGCCGCCAAAACCAGCGACAGCTATCACCATCGCCATTATAGCGGCCGTACCCTGCGTCAGCAGCGAGTACTTATATCGCCAGTGGCGGGTACGATTAGCCTCTTTGGCGTGCTGAAGCTCAGCCTGGGCCAGCATTAAATCAAGCTCGGCGCGAACATCACGGTCTTTATCGAACGATTCTTCAGCCCGCTTAAGCCATTGCCTGGCTGAACGCAAACGCCGATACATATTGTCTTTAAAGTCCGCCATATTCACCACCCCCATTATAGACCACAATATATAATCAAGGGAAGAGGCCAGATTATGGGCATCTCCTAAGGGGCAAAAAATCGGGAATTTAGATTATTATATAGTAATATATCAATATTACTAAGTGTTTTGACTTGTTTTCGCTGTTTATTACTAAAAACCTCTATAACGGCTGTTGAAAAACTTCGCCGTTTCTCTCTAAACGTAAAAGCAATGAGATTGCCATACTCCGCTGCGCTTCGTTCGCAATGACAGTAACGACTCAGCAGCAGTCATGACATCGCGAGGGCGTTAGCCCGTTGATTACCAGTGCTGCATAAACTTGGACATCATACCGCGAATGCGGCGGATGCCTTGTTTCTGCAGACGGTAAATATGGGATATGCTTAAATCAAGCGTCTCAGCAAGTTGCTTAGGCTCGCGGTCTTCAAGATAAACACCGTTAAGCACCATTTGCTCCTTAGCCGGCAGCCGCCCAAGAGCGTCTTTTAGCTTTTCGACCAGCACATTCTGTTCTGCCTGGCGAGCAACTTCAGCCTTAGTGTCAATCAGACAGTCGGCCAGGGTTACTGAATGCTCGTTATCCAGCGGGCTGTCAATATAAGCTAAATCAGCCTTGCCTTCCTGCTGCATAAAGTTGAGCATACGTCCGCGAATCCGGTGAAAAGCATACAGGCTGAACGCCACGCCGCGGGTATGGTCATAATTTTCAACAGCCTCAATGAGACCGACAGTACCTTCCTGAATGATGTCCATCAGCGTGGGCTCATCCGTCTTCCAGCTCATAGCCGCCTTGAAGACAAGCGGCTGATAGCTCTCGATAATCCGCCGCCGGCTGTCCAGATCTCCCTTGGCTTTAAACCCAAGCCAAAGCTCCTCTTCCTCTGCCGGTGAAAGCAGCTTGATTTTATTTAATTCAGTAAGATACTGCTTGAAAAGCATTTGAATCACCCTCTTCTAATCGGGAACTTGGTTCAATACCGAGATTGCCGCGTCGCTGGCGCGACTCGCAATGACAATCTAGATAGACTTTCCACATTTAAAATCTAAACCTAGTCTCGATACCGATCCGTCTGTCATCTTCATCGTTGACTGACCCGGTAAGGCTTATTCTCCGATCCAAGTCATAACGGAAACCAAAACTGTGATGCTCGTTGTCAAGTCCTTGGGTATAGTTGAGCATCAGGCGGTCAGTAACATACTTGCCCATTTCGAGATTGTAGACCTCACGGCCAATTTCAGATTCCTTTTCGTCTTCGGCTGTATTATGTCTGTCGTTCCACAGCGTATCACGTACTACTCTAAAATCATCAAGGCCAAACGCATCGCGGAAAGCTGCTTCAACCTCACTAACAAAGCGCATCTGCAGACCGGCGTCCAGCAGGCCGACAAGCTCATCTCGGCCAAAGCCGCTGCCGCTTGCCCCGCTGCCGCTATTCTGCCTTTCAAAATATCGGCTGCGCAGCGTCAATAATGACATAATCTCTTGCTGATTCATCGCCGGCTCAGAGGTAAGCCGCAAGTCCATTGCTGATACTGGACCAAAAATATCCAGATCGACGGTCGTGTTGTGCAGCTTGGTGCTAGCTGACAGCCGCAGCACCGGTTCGAACGTTCCGAACTGGTTAAAGTCGGCGCTGCCTTCTTTTACTTTAAATTGCGTTCTAAGATAGCTAACTGTTCCCCTGATGGCGGTAAATTTCCCTGAGGGGTCAGGCCGCTTGGTACTGCCGGCAAACTTAACCCGGCCCTCAGCCCAGATATCGTACATATACGGATTGTACAGCCGGACTTTATCGCCGGCAATAAGTTCAATATCCAGTCCGACATTAAGGTCAGACTCAGTAAAGTCGGTCACAAATGGAATATCAATAGTATCATGTTCAAACAGCAGTGTCCCGGCCAGCAGGGGACGGCCCCGTTTACTGGTTAATTCGAGATTACCGCTTAAAGGTCCTTTGAAGTATTTACTATCTACACCAATTTTATCCAAATTAAGTTGAAAATTATAGTCGGTAAAATCAAGGCCCAGAAGTGCAGTACTGCCTGTCATCTGGTAGGAGCCCGACCCCATACGCCCTGAAAATGTTTTTAAAATTATTTTATCACCTTTAAATTGAATATCAAGGTCCACTTTCTGGATTGGATCCTTCAACTCATGCAGCTTAACCGTTCCATTCATTACGTTAATGCTGCCGGTAAGATAAGGCTGAGTTATTGTCCCTGCAATAGTAAGTTCACCCTGCGTCTTGCCGACGGCCCAGTCTACTTCCTTGGTTAAAAGCGGCAGAATACTAAGATCGGCCTGGTCTAATCGCATTCTGACATCCATTTGGTCAGCGGTTGTTGCCTGGCGGCGGCCTTCACTGCTCAGCGCCGCTACCGGAATGACACCGTAGGCGCTGGCCCGGTTCGGTCCTTTAGTGACAAACAGCTGATTGATGTTGATGCTATTATCCTGCAATATAAGCAGTCCATAGAGCGAATCAAAGGTTGAGGAGCCAACCCCGCCGCCAGAAATTTCAAGGGAAATGTCGGCCCGGGGATTTAGAGCCGTTCCGGTAACCTGCGCCGCGAAATTGAGCATGCCTTTTACATTAACATCAACGGCAAAGAGCGCCGTCAGCAGTCCGGCATCAATATCACGGCCGCCGGCTTCAAAGTTGAGCGGCCCGTTTAAATCAGCACTGCCGCGCACCGCTAGCACGCCATTGCCCTGTTTGGCAAAGAATTTATTAACGGTTACTACCTCGTTATCCAGCGCGGCGTCAATATCGATAGTATCAAGCTGATAGTTCTTTATCTTACCATTTGTTACTCCGCCAGTAAGCCAAAGATTTGGTCTGTCCATTGTTCCGCTTAACTGGATATGACCGTTCATTTGGCCGCTTACTTCCTTAGCGGGCAAGCCAAGCAGGCTGAAGAGGGCGGCCAAATCACCTTTTTCAACATCCAGTCCGCCATAAACTATACCTGAAGCTAAATCCAGTCCACCAGTGAAGTTATAAATGCCGCCCCCTTGTTCGAATTTAAAACAGGGAATCTCAATATCATTGTCAATAACCCTAATATCACCGTTAACGTTGGTTATCGCAAGATTTTTGTATGTTAAGCTGGCGGCAGTTAATTGACCGCTAAATCGCGGCTGCTGAGGTGTCCCAGTCAGGTGACCGCCGAAACTGGCCATGCCGGTAACGGGATGCGGCAGATTAGACTGGAATCTGCTAATATCAAGGTTGCGAGCTGTGATAGCCAAGTCAAGTTCCTGGTCCTGTTTGACCACACCTGCTATTATAACCTCAGTGTTTAAGGATTTTATTAGAAGATCGCTGATACTTGTTAAACCATTTTCACGCCGGTAAGATCCCTGGGCACTGGCAATGAGCTGGCCGCGGAAACTTCCTTCAGTCAGCTTAAGCTTCCCTTCGGCGTTAAAGTTACTGAGCGGACCGGTTATTATTATGTCATTATCAACGTTACCGGTCAGTTTTTCACCGGGCGCTATTAGCTTAACAATATTCTCGGCCCGAGCTTGGCGCGAGCTAATCTTCAAGTTCAACTGCTGAGCGCGGTCAAGGCCAATAGTACCCGAAGCCCTATGAGTAGTTGGCCCATCAGTCAGGACGATTTCCGTCAGAGTAACAAATGATGGCGTTATTATCGCCTGGCCCTGGGCATGGGCGAATGGTTGATAGAGAGCCTGCCCGTTAACGGCTGTAAAGTTAATTATTGCAGCCGGCTGAGCTATTGTGCCATTTATAGTGCCGGAAAAGTCGGCCATGCCGGCAATTTTCAGATTGCTGTTGTTAGCGCCAAGCAGTTCAAGCGGAATTCTATAGCCGCGCACATTTAGCTGAATCTTGTCTTTGCTGACCGTCCCGCTGGCTGAAGCCATGCCATCTTTAACACCAAGATTGGCATAATCTACTGTCAGCACATTGTTGGCCAGATAAAAACTTCCGGCAGCATTATCAAAGGCAATCCCCCGATAACTTCCTGATGTTATGCTTGCTGTGCCGCTTACTAAAGCGCCTTCTATGTTTGAGCCGGCGCCGGATGCCGCTACATCGAAAGCGACAAGGCCGCGAAGACCGGGTAGGTATTGGCCTAATGTTGCACTGTCAACATTTTGGGCGTTAATTTTCACATTATAACGGTTATCATTGAGATTTAGGACTCCAGATCCCGAAACTCGGCCACCGGCCAAGCCGCCGTTTAATTGACTGATCGTAAAGTTATTCTGAGCTAAATGGACTTGAGCTGCTATGTTTTTTAGGGCAACGCCGCTTATTTGACCTTCCGGCAACCGAACATCGCCGCTTACTTCAATTTCGTCGGCTGTTCCGGTTACCGCAGCATCGAACTTGACCAGACCGCTGACCGGTAAATCAGCTTTAACGACACTGGGATCAAAGCCTTCCGAAGATACATCCAGGTCGAGCACCGGCTGAACGGTATTAAGCGCAATTTTGCCTCTCACTGCTACTGGCTGCTCCCAGACCTTGGCTTTGGCAAATATATATAGTTTTTCATTGGTAAAAGACACATGGCCGCTTGCCTCGTGCACCGGCACACTGTCAATCTCAGCGGCAACATTGCTGAACTCAGTCTGACCGGCAACAGTAATCTCACCGCTCTTTTTCTTAATGGTTGCGTCAACGGTTGTTGCAAGACCGTCCAATAGCTGAATACTACTTTGACTCGGCAGCAACGGTTTTAAGTCAGCCAGGGCTAATTGGCGGGCTTTAACGCTGAAGACGCCATCGCCGTCGGTATTAAGCGAGCCCAAAACCGCCAATGGGGTATCATTGTATTGTGCTGAAATATTGATTCCGGTCGACAGCTGGTTAGAAAAATCTAAACTACCGTTTACGGAGGTTAGAGTCCACTGTCCCGCCGTTGAAACAATCTCAGCCTGACCGTCTTTCAAAATCACCTTACCGGAAAATTCTGCGGGGGTGGTCTGGCTCTCTGAAATTAAATCTTCAAAGTTCCAACGTCCGCTAACCTTTTGAGTAAGTTTAAGCTGAGGCTTATCAACTTCCAGCGATCTTATCATATCGGCCTTATTGCCAAGAAACAGACTAAGCGGGCTATAGCTGACAGTTATCTTAGGACTGCTCCCTACCAGCTTAGCCTCTTTATCGTAAACATAAACATTATGTATAAGTAGTCTAGTTAGAGAAACTACCTCAATATCGCCAAACTGCACTGCAGCACCGGTTGCAGCAGCAATTTCAGCAGCCGCAATATCGCGGACTCCTGCCAGAACGTCTTGGCTTCTATTCTGCCATGCCGAGACGACAGTGAGAGCTATGATAATTAGAGTTACAATTACTATCGCCTTGGTTTTCATACTTCCTCCAACCTAAAAAAATGCTTTAAAATACTTCGACATAAGGACTATGCCTTCCTGTAGAAGAGGTACCCCAGTGTAGTATTCTTTCCGGTAATATTTTCAGTATGCGAAGGGGTTGTTACTTTTTAGCATTGCCCCAAAAAGTAACCAAAAAGGTCTAGGCCCGGTCTTCCAAAAGCCTCGGCAAACCGTACAACTTACTAAAATCCCGAAACTCGCCTGCGGCTCAGACAGTCGGGATTT
>JAAYSF010000043.1 GCA_012523975.1 Veillonellaceae bacterium | reverse complement strand
GTCTAGGCCCGGTCTTCCAAAAGCCTCGGCAAACCGTACAACTTACTAAAATCCCGAAACTCGCCTGCGGCTCAGACAGTCGGGATTTTTTAACGTAAGCCGCACAGTTTCCCGTCCTTGCGGAACGGCTTTTTCCAGAAAGGGCCGATAAGGGACGGGAGCATGAGAGATCTTGATTTTTGGTACTTTTTTATCAAGAAAAAAGTACCGGCTACGCTGTCGGTCCGAATTAAAAAGGCGCGAATTACATCGCGCCTTCGTAGTTATTGTACTGGTACACCCATGGCTTTTTCGAGGTTAGCTTTGCTGGTGTTGTAATCATAAAGGGCTTGGATATAGTTTGTTTTGGCTTGAGTAAGCGCTACTTGAGCATCCATTACGTCAAGGTTGGTACCAACACCGGCGCTGTAACGAACTTGGGCAATTTTGAAATCTTCCTCTGCCTTTTCAACAGCCACATCGGTTGTTTCGATTCGTTTCTCAGCTTCCTTCATGCTAAGGTATGCATTGCGCACATCAAGCTGAACTGCATCACTGGTTTGCTTCGCCTGGTGAATGGCTCTTTCTACCGAAGCATCGGCCTGTTTGATCTTGGACCTTGTCAAGCCTGAGTCAAAAATATTCCAACTGGCTTTAACACTGACCGCCCACTCTTCATTTTCCGTTCCTGGAAATTCAGTATCAGACCATCCGGTCGAAGCATTGGCCCCTATCGAAGGCAGACGATCACCCTTAGCAATTTTAACATCTTTCTTGGCGGCTTCCACAGCATAATTAGCGATGGCAACCTCAGGTCGGTTGTCCATTGAATATTTAATACTATCCTCTAAGGACATATTATATTTCTCGTATTTAAGTTCTTCCTTTATGGTCAGCTCGGTATCTAACGGCAGACCAACAACATTATTGAAACTTGAAACAGCCAAATCATAAGCATTTTGAGCTTTTATCAAGTTTTGCTGAGCATTTGCTAATTCAACTTCCGAACGCAGTACATCGGACTTGGCAACAGTGCCGACACTAAACTGGGCCTGTACATTTTTAAGATGCTCGGTCAAGCTGTCTACTGATTCCTGCGCTACCTTGACCAAATTCTTAGTTTGCAGAATATTGTAATAGCCTGAGGTAGCATCGAGTTTTATTTGCTGTTTGGTTTTGTCGACATTTAAATCAGCGGACTTTAGCCCAATCCTAGCCTTGTCAATACCACCTGTGACTTTGCCGCCGGTGTATAACGGCAAATTGAGTGAAAGGCTATTAGAATATTTCTCATCAGCACCGGTTAGCGGATTAGTTGGATCAAAACGGCTGGCTGTAAAATCATACGAAAGCTGCGGCAGCTTGCCGGCCTTAGCCGCGCTAACTGCCCAATCTGCTTGTTCCCTGTCAGCATCGGCCATTTTTATTGCCGGGTTATTCTTTAACGCCAAGGCAATACTCTCATCGAGCGTAAGTTCCACCGGTGCCGCAAAAACCACCGTAGTATTTAAAACGAGAAAGCCGCCGATCAGCAGAACGCTGAGGCATTTCTTCCAAGGCTTAGTGGTTACCATTATTATATTCCTCCTCAACAGGTTTACTATAATAAATTAATCTATATTAATTCTTAGACTGTTCAGTCAGTTGCCTAATAATTATATTCTGAAATGCAAGTTAGTGTCAATAGTTAGAATGTTTGGCGCAGTCCAATATAGGTATTTTTTTCCGGATCTTTGTTAAGGCTGTCGGTTTGGCCAACAAGATAAGTTTCCGGAGCTATTTGATACTGAGTGCGCAGCTTGACACGGAGATCATTGGGGTCATAAACATCAAGCGATAAGCGCATTTGATTGCCTAACTTGGTATCCACTCCAATACCGGCTTCGCCTTCGACAATACCGGCGCGTGCCGCAAACTTGTCAGTTCCTTTGCCAACCTGGAGGTTGGTTTTGGAACCATTGCCGATGTTACTGACGCCAATAACAGCAAAGTCCTCGCCTGAGGAAATTTTAACATCAGCTGTGCTCTTATACTTTTCGTTATCTGAATTGTACAGTACTTCAAATCCTGCTTCAGTTTCAATTTCCTGAACTTTTGTCAGCATGCTATTTGCCTTGGCCGAGACCTCACGGGCATTTTTAAGGGTTTCTTTTATATCGCGCGTGGTTTCGGGATCAGTCACGACGCCTTCAAGCGAGGCTGCCATTTTTTCTACCCGTTCGCTAGTTACTCGGATGTTTTCCAGAGTTTGGCGAAAATCGCGTGCTGTTTGTCCATTATTATCTACATCGGCTAGCATCTTGTCCACTCGGGACGTAACACTGCGCAGGCTTTCTGACATGGCAGTGAGATTACTTACCATGGTGTTGACATCGGCCTCGTTGTTTTCAGCCAGCCGGGCCATTACCGCACTCATATTTTTGAGATTATTAGTTAGCTCGCGCGCATTAACCGCCGATTCGATAAGCGAAGTCTTTACCTTTTCATCACCAAACACATCATTGAGTGAATTGACCAGTTTCTGCATATCCAGCAGAACTTTATCGGCTGTGGCAATCAGTTTGTCAAGATCCTGCGGCACATCACCCTTAATTACGGAGTTGGGCTGGAGATAGCCCGAACTGCTCTGCGGCGGGGCGATATTGATGTACTTTTCACCCAGCAGACCGTCAGTGCCAATACTAATTTTAGAGCCTTCCGGAATCTTCACCCCTTCATTAATGATAAGAGTGACAGCTACCCCCTCAGGCGTAACCTTTACCTGTTTAACGCGCCCAACCTCGACACCGGCATAACGTACCAAATTGCCTTCTTTGAGGCCGCTAACCTGATTGAACATTGCTGTAACCGGATACCCTTTGTCGCCGAAGGTGAATCCGCCAAGATGAATTATCATATATGCTAATAATATAAGACCAAGCAGCGTAACCCCGCCGACTTTGGCTTCGGTACTCATATTCATGGATTCGTCCTCCTTTGGGCATCGATTCGCGATACTATCTTGATTCCCTTAATAAACCGCTGCACGACTTCATTCTCCGAGTTTTTAATTTGCTCAACCGGCCCAACTTCAATAATACGTCCGTTATAAATCATGGCAATTCGGTCGGCAATATTGAAAGCGCTGTTCATATGATGGGTTACAACAACCGAAGTAACTCCGGTAATTCGCTTAGTGCTGATAATTAGCCGATCGATAGTGTTGGCCATAATCGGGTCAAGACCGGCGGTTGGTTCGTCATACAGCACGATTTCAGGGTCGATAGCGATAGCCCGGGCCAGACTTACCCGTTTTTTCATGCCACCCGATAATTCATTCGGCATAACCTCTTCTTGCCCTGACAAGCCGACCATTCGCAACTTTTTGCGCACAATTCTGGCGATATCCTCATCAGCCATATCGGTGTGCTGACGCAGTCCGAACGCGACATTTTCACCGACATTCATGGAATCAAATAAGGCCGAGTACTGAAAGACCATACCCATCCGCAAACGAATTTTATTAAGTTCATTTTCGGACATTGTCGTTATATCCTGATTGTCAATATATATATTGCCGGCCGAGGGTTTCAGCAAGCCAACGATCAGCCTGAGCAGCGTACTTTTGCCTGAGCCGCTGGGGCCGATTATTACCATGCTTTCACCTTTGGCAATCTCGAGGTTTATATCTTCTAATACTCTTTTGCCGCCCAACTCGATGTTAATATTAACTAGTTTAATCAATGTTTTTCACCTCTTAACGATACAGCAGCAGCGACAAAAAATAGTTGGCAATAAAAATCATAATCATCGAGCTTACAACTGACCCCGTTGTAGCTCGGCCGACCCCTTCAGCTCCCTGTTCGGTTGTAAGACCCTTATAACAGCCGATAATAGCGACAATGCCGCCGAAAACCATGGCCTTCACTAAACCGCCCGTTATATCATTTATTACCGCAAAGACTTTAATGGAATGAATGTACGTAAAGGAGCTTATGCCGGCGTATAGCGTGGCGACCAGATAACCGCCAATAGTACCGATTACATCGCCGAAAACTACCAATATAGGTGTCATTAGGACACAGGCCAAGAACCGCGGAACTACAAGATAGGCGACCGGATTGGTAGCCATAACCCTGAGTGCATCAATTTGTTCGGTAACCTTCATTGAACCAATTTCAGCCGTTATCGCCGCTCCAACTCGACCGGCCACTACAACCCCGGTCAGCACCGGCGCCAGTTCCCTGCCCATGGCGATAGCCACAATACCGCCGACTGAAGACTGAGCACCATACTTAATAAATTCCTGAGCTGTCTGTACAGTCATTACCATACCAGTAAACAGCATTGTCAGTAACACAATTGGCAGCGAATCGACCCCTAAGTGAGCCATCTGCTGCACAACCCGACGCATATTGGTCCGGCGCGGCAAATGATAAAAAGTTTCAGCCGTCAATATCACAATACGGCCGCTATTTTCAACTAAGGCAAGCACTTTCCGGCCCAGTTTTTCTAAAAATGCATTAATCATCGTTTTTACCTCATGGAGGGATCTAGTCTATATGTCCTATATAATGTATTCGTATATTATTCAATATTTGCTCGATCTTCCCTGCAAAATCCCTTATCTTTTATCGCAAAATAGTACAGCAATATCTGGAATAAAGCTTGCAAACAAGCTCTATTTATAGCATTATATGTGAAATATTGTCTATAATTATATAAACTGTAATTACATTATCGACAATTCATACAAGGTTTTTACAGAAATCAAAAAAAATTTCTAATAGAAGAACGCACTCTACTGAGTGCGTTCTGTTGTTATTTTTTGTCCTTCACCACTTGGACCATAATCTGGGCATCGCCGTCAATTAAATAGTCTGTTGTAAGATGGCTCTTATGCTTATTACCTTCCGCATTTTTAGTTTCGCTGCCTAAGAGGGAGCCTTGTTTAGTATCTTTGGCAGCTCTTTCGTCAGACAGTATCTTTTTGGGCTTTGGTGCTGCAGGATTGGCGGCATCGGTAGGATTGGCGAACTCACCGTTGGCCATGTTCAGCTGCTCAATAACAATATCATTGTTGCGGTCCCGGTTCATGAACTCTTTAAGCGCTTCTTCAAAAGCCTGGTTTTTCTTTTTATTGCCTGTTAGCATATCAGCATCAAGCCCTTGCCGTTTTAGCAGCATCTCAGTGATCGGTATCATACCCCCGCCACGCACTTCCAGCATCATGGGGCCTTCAGGCTGTTCTTTGGGGATCGTATAAGGCACAACCTCAGTGATAGTCTCACCCCGGAATGGCTTTAACTTAACAGTTACCTCAATCTTATCGCCTGGCTTAGCGTTGGCCACATTTGATCGGGCCTCGATAATAGTAGCTGTCCGCCGGTTTTCATCGATTGTTACATTAACTTTGACATCCATTATATCAATCGGATGATACTGATTACCGGCCAGAAGCGTCATTGCGTCTAAAAACTCGCCAACCGCCAATTCGCCTATGCTGGCCGGACTGTAAAACATATTATCTCGGCTTAGCACATCAACCGGCAACCCACGGCCGGTAATATCAAAACTTACGCGGGCAGTTCCTGGCCCAACCCGATCCATTGTTTTTTCAATGAAGTTAAATACCGTTGTCGCCGCTAATATCGGCGACAACTGCTCATCCTGAACAACATGTACGCCAGCTATTTCAGTACGATTGAGAACATTATCGCGGACGGTAATTCTTAAGGGTACAACAGATGGAAAACGTCCGACAATGCCGGCTACAGCGGCGCCGCGATCCTGATTGATAAGTCCAACAGGTTCGCCGGTTGCTCCTACTTTAAACGAGTTTTGCAGACTGTTGACCGTTGTGAATACATATGCATTAGTCATTAAGTAATTAACATTGCCTTTTTTTAGGAAAGGGTGGCCGAAAGCCAAGACTTTGTTATTTTCAACATAGGTTACTGTCCCCAGCGCGCCAATGCTGACATCACCGCTGGCTAGCTGCACACCGACGGCACTGCCTGGTTCAAGCGGTCCAAAGCTAGTTCCAGCCGGAGCGTCGCCTGCCGCATAGGGCACTAAATTCATTGGTTCAAGCTTAGCTGCAAGCATATCAAGCGCCTGCTGACCAAAGCCTGATACCATCAGCGGAGTTGCGACCGGTTTAAGTTCGGACTCGTCCTCCAACCAAGAATTATCAATAGTAAATACATTCTTATGGTCGGGCAGATCCCATAGTTTCAGCATATCGCCAATTGGCGTCAGCATGCCGATTTTGTGGTCGGTCAAAGACCAGCCATAAGCAACAGCGCCGACTAGCTTGCCGTTGATATATACCGGACTGCCGCTCATGCCTTGGGCGATGCCCCCTGAGCGGTCAATAAGATCACCGTAAGTACGCACTAGTATTAAGTCCCCGGATGGGCCTTTGTTCTTCATGATACCTAGCACTTCCACACCAAACTCTTCTATCTTGGTGCCTGATACAACCGTTTTAGCAACGCCCTTCATGCCGGGCTTAATTTCATCGACCGGCATAGTTTCCGGAGCGGCATAAACCAAAGCGGCGGAAAACATCAATAGCGCCGTAAGGAGCGCTACGCCCCGCTTTAACAAATATCGCAAATGAATCATCCTCTCAACTATTTCCGTGCTTCAATTCGCACCACTACATCACCGCTGCGTACTGCATCACCCGGTTCAACCAGAACTTGGCGGACAATGCCGTCAGTTGTGGCACGGGCGGCCGGCACTGGACCGGTAATAGTGTCAACAACTAAGAGGATATCGCCTTCCCGCACAGCAGTACCAGGCGCAGCCATACCTCCGGCCATTACCTTGCCTGATAGTACAACCTTTTGGTCGACCAGCGGATTGGCCCAAACTGTCCACGCAGCAACGGCAACAGCAAGGAATACAACCAGTACAATCACCTGTTTTTTCTGAAGCATAGCAAAACACCTCCGTACTTAATTAATTATACAGCATCAATCTTAATAAGCAAGCGCAAGGCCCTGGAAAACTTCACCTGACTAAGCCTGTTACCGCTTTCCCTGCTCTTTCTTTTGAATAACCAGTGCATTACCGACCCGGCGCTCGCGGCCGTCGGACGGGCTGTTTACAACCTCTCCGTTTAGTACCATTTCACTCGAGCCGCCACCGTCTAGGTTAAGTGCATTAAAGGCTCCTGATTCGCGCATGAAGGTCGCCAGTTCGAGCAGCGTCATGCCAATACTGTGCCGCTGCCGTCCGTCAACAACTACCATAAGAATATGGCCGTCCTTAGTCGTCGCTATCGCTGTTCGCGGTGCCCGGCCGCCAGCAACATCGGAACCAAACTTTTCTATTGTCGTGGTAAGGAATACTGCACCGTTTTTTACTAGCATCGGCCCTGCACCCAAAGCATAAACTGCTTTATCATAAGTCGGGCCCAGTGTCTGAGTGATTTTAATGCTATCGCCAACCTTGAGATCAGCCAGTGCCTCAGCCGGTGAACCATGCGCCGCTAAAACGACATTGCCGTTCGCCAGCGAGGAGTCCTGAGGATTTATGGCGATAACCTTATCATCTGATATTACATACTCAATGCCGAATTCATTGGTTTTAGTACTGCTGTCATAATAGTCATTGTACAGGATTAAGTCATTAGGCCCACGCTTACAGTTAACGCCGGTTATTGCTACCATCCTGTCATTAGGCAGCCGGACTGACCCGCGATAGGCAACGCGATCGAAAACTAAACTGCCATCCTTCATAATACCAACGGCGCTGCGCGTGTGATTCGGTACACTGACAATCTGCCCGTTCATTTTTAACAGTCCGATAATCTCGCCGCTGAGACCAAAATATGAGGCATTAATGGCGGCAACGGCATGGGTACGGTCAGCCATCATCTTGACCGTTTCCAGGCCAGCAACAGTTTCGTTGGACAGCACCGGTTTTAACAGATACCCGGCTTTAGGATCAATATCTAAAATATATGCGGCTATTGGACCGGCCTTAGTTCCTCGGTAGAGGGTGGTATACTTAAGACCATCGGCTATTTCCTGTTCAAACTTATGATTATAGTCTTTAATTATATCAATCACTAGCCGATTAGGCTTCTTCAAGGAGAAGACTTTATAAACTACCGAATGTTTTAAGTCAATAACAGCCTGGAGCTTGCCGGGCTTAGCTTGGGTAAGCTTAATGTTATTGATATAGGGATCATTGAAGTTGATCTGACGCATAACCTTTTTGCCTAACTTGCCATTGAAATCAATTACCAGCCGCAGCGGCTCCTGCTCAAGCGTCACTTTATGAGCCGGCAGGCTGGTGACATCAAAAACAATCCTAACTTTTTCGGCGGTCTGGCTAAAGCGCATATTATTGACAGTAACTGCTGGAGCAGCATTTGCGATTTGTGCCGCCAGCAGTAAGATCATGAGCAACAAAGCAATTCGGCGGCAAAGCTTAATCATTTGTAAGACCTCCTAATAACGGATATTTTAGCGAACTTTGCGGTTAATATAGTTGCATCTGTGGAAAAAAGTCAGACACTATTTAGGTGCCTGACTTTTTGCATTTGTTGCTGTTCCTGGCAGGGTGAGCTGCCGGTACAACATATCGGCCAAACCGGCGCCGCCGGCGTGAGCCATATTTTTGGTTAACTCCGAATCAAGCATCGACTGCATGATTTCTTCCTTAGAGCGGTCGGGCAAGAGATCAGATTTTGGTACGGTTGCCCGCATCCGCGACAGCATTAAGTTTAGAAATACGGCTTCCATCTCACGGCATACCGATTTTAGCCTTGCATCGTCCCCCGCAGCTGGATTGGCCGTTGCTTTGCTGAGCTGGGCGGCAAAATCGCCCTCTGCTTTGGTTTTGCTTGCCGTATAGCTATTGATTGCACTATTAGTGGCAACCCGGTTAATTTCCATTACATCACCGCCTAGATTATCTGCAGTTCAGCATGTAGCGCGCCCGCAGCTTTCATAGCCTGCAATATCGAAATAATTTCGCGGGGCGTTGCGCCGATAGCATTTAAGGCATTTACGACATCGCCGACATTAGCAGTAGCCGGGAGTGTCATAACATAAGCCTCTTCTTCATTGACTTCGACCTTTGTTTCAGGTACAACTACCGTATCCCCGCCAGAGAACGGCGGCGGCTGGGAAACGTCATAGGACTTGCTTATCTTGACACTGAGCCCGCCTTGAGCCACGGCAATCTCATCAATGGTGACATTAGAGCCCATTACAATAGTGCCTGTTCGTTCATTTATAATAACCTTAGCTATGTTGTCCGGAACAACCGGCAATTCTTCAATAGCAGCCACAAAATTAACCAGTTCATTACGATATACAAGCGGAATTGCCACCTCAACCGTGCCGGGATCAAGGGGCGTGGCCAGATACCCAAAATGGCTGTTTATGGCTTCGCTGATGCGGCTGGCAGTAGTGAAATCAGGCTGAGCCAGCGCAAATCTTATTGTCCCGTTACTGGCTAACTCAACCGCTACGTCACGTTCGACAATCGCACCATTTGGCGTTGTACCAACAGTCGGGAAATTCTTCTGCTGTCTGCTGCCACCGCGGCCGGCCGAAAACCCGCCTGTCGATACCGCACCTTGGGCAACAGCATAAATTTGACCGTTACCGGCCTTAAGCGGTGTTTGCAATAAGGTTCCGCCTTGAAGACTTTTGGCATCACCCAGTGATGAGATAGTAATATCAATGGTATCACCAGACTTGACAAAAGGCGGCAACTGCGCTGTCACTATTACGGCAGCGACGTTTTTGGACTCCAGCTGATCGGCAGTAACTGTAACGCCAAAACCGCTAAGCATATTGGAAATTGACTGCATTGTTTGAATGTTCTTAGTAGAGTCGCCGGTTCCGGCCAGGCCGACTACCAAACCGTAACCGATAAGCTGGTTGGCGCGAACCCCCTGAACCTTAGCAATATCCTTTATCCGGGTACTAACGGCGGCCGGCGCTGCCCCGGCTGGAAATATGCTGAGGCAAGTCATTATAAGTGTCAATAACAAAACGGTTAAAATCCGTATTTTTTTAAGCATAATGCCTCCATTTAAAACAAGAAGTTGAAGATTTGAGTCAAAATGCCCTGCCGTTGTTTGCCGGCGATTGGTCCATGGCCATCAATACGGATTTGGGCATCGGCGACATAGCTTGATAATACCGTGTTCTCGGCCGTTACATCATCGGGCCGGACAACTCCGGTAACGGTAATCTTCTGCTCTTCGCCGTTTTGCTTAATGCTCTGTGTACCGGTAATAACTAGGTTACCGTTGGGCTGAACCTCAATAACCCGCGCTGTCATTTTAGCGCTTACTCTATTAGTATTGGAAATTGAGCCTTGGGCGCTGAATCTGTCTTCGCTTTCAAAATCAGCACCGGCGATCCATCTAAAGATACCGGTTCCGGCCGAAGCACCACCGCTCGCCGCTTTAGAATTATTAGCTTTGCCTGTCCGGCTGGCGCTTGACGATTCATTAATCAGGATTGTGAGGATGTCGCCTACAGCTCGCGCCTTATGATCTGAATACAAGTTGGTGTTATCGCTCCAGAGCGACGCGGCATCAACTTTAGCCACAGGCAATACTGCTATCAAAAAACCTAACACGATACAGCATATAAAACTTTTGGTTAGGCTATGCATATAAACTCACCCTTCTCAAGGTTAATCGGTCTAAATGGTAATTTCGACTGTTCCGGGACCAGTTACTTTGGCTGCCATATATTTCTGGGAGTTAACGTTTTGCACTCTTATAATCTGACCTTCATATCCGTCCTGGAGGGCTTTACCAAAGGCGGTTACTTCAACACCGCCGCTTCTGGCGATTATGGTCACTGCGCTATTTCGGTTTACAACTATCGGCTTTTCGATAAGATATCTATTGAAGGCCGTGCCGGGTTTTAGGGCTCGCCGGCTTATCAAGCCGGAAATGTCATTTATGTCGCTATAATAACCCGTAGTCAGCCTTCCAACATCTAAACGTTCTAAACGGAGATTATCTGTCCCTAAAACTTCACCCTTAGCAATCGCCCGGGCGGCTACTACTACCTGCTGATAAAGCTTAACATCATATTTTAAGGTTGCCGCATCGCAGACTTTTCCATCAACGCTGACCGTAACTACAGCAGTAGTCGGCCCATTATAACGTACGCCATAGGGCAGAGTTACCGCCAACTCGAGATTACCCGCGGGAACAGTGAGCTCTGTTGGATTACCAAGGTAGTTAATAGTCAGACTGTCGCTTTCAATCGGCACCCCGGTCCGCTGTCTGATAACCATTGCGGCGGCGTTCGTCAGCGTATTAACGCTGACTGTCTGGGTTTGAGCCTCAGCATATACCTTAGAATTTACTGCATCAGGCAACACCGAAAGCCCCAACAGCCCCAAAGTTAACAGCCAGACGGCTAGAACTTTTTTAAACATAAATTAGCGTTTGAGGTTGGCCGCCTGGCTCAACATCTCATCAGCAGTAGTTATAGCTTTAGAATTAACTTCATAGGCCCGTTGCGCCACAATCATATTAACCATTTCTTCAACAACCTGAACGTTAGACATTTCGAGGTACTTCTGAACCAGAGTCCCTGCGCCTTCTTCACCGGGAGCAGCCTGAACGGGCTGACCTGATGCCGCTGTTTCTTTCAATAAGTTGCGGCCAATGCTCTCAAGGCCAGAGGGATTAACAAACCGGAACAATTCAATGTCCCCGAGTTCTTGCGGTTCAGCTTCATCCGGCATTTTCGCCGCTACACGGCCATCAGCTGAAATTGTAACCTCAGTCGCCGTGTCCGGAATCTGAATAGCAGGCTCAAGCGGATACCCGTCAGAAGTTACTATGCGGCCCTGCGAATCCTTTTTAAATGAGCCGTCACGGGTATAGGCAAAACTGCCGTCAGGCAAGGCAATTTGGAAAAAGCCGTCGCCTTCGATGGCCACATCAAGGGCATTGCCTGTATTCTGGAAACTGCCTTGAGTGTAGATTTTCTGAGTGGCGACTTGGCGTACGCCATGACCGACCTGAATCCCGGTCGGCACCTCGCTGTCGGGGCCGGTTTGAGTTCCTGCCTGGCGAATAGTCTGATACATTAGATCCTGAAAATCGGTTCGGCTCTTTTTAAAACCGGTCGTATTGACATTGGCAAGGTTATTGGATATACCATCAATATTTGCCTGCTGGGCAACCATTCCTGACCCGGCAGTCCACAACGCACGCATCATAATAATTTCCTCCCGCAATTTTAATATGTAAACCGCCTCGGTCGGTCAGCGGTTCGGGGGCTCCCCTATAAGGTCCAGCCCCGCTCATATAATATATCGAAACTTTAGTTCAAAAAGTTAAGTGCTAAATTAGACCCGTCCCACTTCATTGACTGCTTTATCCAACAGATGGTCGTGGGCCTGGACTGATTTGCCGTTTATTTCGTACGCCCTGAAACCGTTGATCATATTTACCATCTCAGCTACCACATTGACATTGGACATTTCAAGATAGCCTTGATTTACAGTCCCCGCTGCCTGTTGAGCCTGGACGCCTTCCGGGGCAGCAAATAAGCTGGCACCTTGCTTAGTAAGTTGTTTCTCGTCGGCAAAGTCAACCACCCGCAGCTGGTTAGTTTCCAAACCGTCAATTGAAATTGTGCCATCACTGGCTACCGTCATTTTACCATCGCCAATAGCAACCGGTCCGGTTTGCCCCATAACACGAAGGCCATCGCTTGTTACCAGCTCGCCTTGGCCATTCCTGGTAAAACTCCCATTACGGGTATAACGGAGGCCTTCGGCTGTCTCGACAACAAAATAGCCTTTGCCGTCAATGGCCAAGTCAAAGTCATTGCCAGTATAGCGCACCGTACCACTAGTGTGGATAGTTGCAACTTCATCGATCTGAGAGCCAGAGCCTACTGTGCCAACATTGGCCGCTGCTTGTCCATCATTAATTCGTTGGATTAATACACTGGCAAAATCGCGGCTAACAGCTACATCTTTTTTAAATCCAGCAGTATTTACGTTAGCCAAATTATTGGCCGTAACATCATTGCGCTGTGATTCGGCCACCATCCCTGCTGCTGCGGCATAAATCCCTCTAATCATTTTTTCACCTCGCTTATAGTAAAACATGGAAACCCGGAAATAGGATGTTGATGGAAAATAAGAACGGTAAGTTCTGGCATTTATTTTGAAAGGCAGGCAGTATGAGCTTGTCTACCGCCTGCTTCTTGATAAATGTTCTACAGTTTTATCCGACGGTAGTATTCTTTTTCAAGGTAGTAAGACTATCTTCGAGTCTGGAGAGCGAATCAAGCGCTTTTCCGGTCCCAAGTGCAACGCAGCCCAGCGGGTCCTCAGCGATATATGTAGGGATGCCTGTTTCCTCGTTGATAAGGCGGTCCAGACCGTCTAGCAAAGCGCCGCCGCCTGTCATAACTATTCCGCGGTCCATTATATCGGCTGCCAATTCGGGCGGAGTGCTTTCCAATACTGATTTTACGCATTGCACAATCAGAGCGATGGGGTCGGCCATGGCCTCGCGCGTTTCAACCGAGGTAATACGAACTGTTTTTGGCAAGCCGGACAGTAGATCGCGGCCGCGGATTTCCATTGAATCATCACGGCTTTCCGGGAAGGCTGTGCCAATTTTAACTTTGATTTCCTCTGCTGTGCGTTCACCGATCATCATATTAAACTCTTTTTTAACGTATTTAACAAGAGCTTCGTCAAACTTATCGCCGCCGATGCGCAGCGATTGGCTGATAACAATGCCGCCTAAGCTCAATACCGCAACGTCAGTTGTTCCGCCGCCAATATCTACAATCATTGCGCCGCACGGTTCAGCAATATCAAGACCCGCGCCTAACGCAGCCGCCAAGGGTTCCTCGATCAGGTATGTTTTACGTGCACCAGCCTGCACTGCGGCTTCCAAAACCGCCCGTTTTTCCACAGTTGTTACCCCTGATGGTATGCAAATGAGAATCCGGGGTTTAAAGAAAAGGCTCTTGCCGGCAACCTTTTGAATAAAATGCCGCAGCATGCTTTCAGTAGTGTTATAGTCAGCAATAACACCCTCACGCAGCGGTCGAATCGCGATAATATTACCCGGTGTACGCCCCAGCATCCGCCGCGCTTCTTCACCGATAGCCAGTACACGGTTAGTATCCCGGTCAATCGCCACAACCGATGGCTCGCTCAGCACAATTCCTTTTCCCTTAATATAAACAAGAATATTGGCCGTACCTAAATCGACACCTATATCCATCGACATCCCAAACATCAAGAATCCCCTTTCAAATCGTCCTAGCTTGTCCGACGTTTGTACAGAAAAAAGTGATTTAAAACTCTCACTTTTAAATAAACAAACTATACCTTCTACGATTAGAAAGAAATTCTACATTTTAGGGAAAATCCCTTTATTTTTCGTCATTTTCTTTGGTTGATTTATACTTTTGTCGAGTGGCCTCGCCACCGCGAATATGCCGCTCTGCTTTGTTCTGTTCCAGTATCGCCCGAACCTTTGCTGCCATTTTTTTATTAATAATGGGCAGACGTTCAATCATATCTTTATGAACAGTACTTTTACTAACCCCAAATACAGCAGCAGTTTGCCGTACAGTATGCTTGCTTTCAAGAATATGATTGCTAATGTCCAATACCCTCTTACGG
The DNA here is from genome assembly GCA_012523975.1 of Veillonellaceae bacterium. NCBI lineage: Bacteria > Bacillati > Bacillota > Negativicutes > Veillonellales > Veillonellaceae > Veillonellaceae bacterium. The sequence continues at coordinate 2,096 of JAAYSF010000043.1, read as the reverse complement.
ATATAATCTTTCATGCTGCATGTTTCCCCCTCACCATCTGTTTGGTAACATGTATATGCGGACAAAAACAAAAAATGCGTGAGTTTTTCTCACACATTCTGATAAGGGGGGCGCAGCGCGCTATTTGAGTATGCTCTGCGGATCTATGAATTTATCGCCGTCTTTTATTGCCAGGTGTACATGGATTTGTGGCTCTGCCGAAAAAGTGCCGGCAATGCCAATCTTAGCTCCATTGGCGATGATATCCTTCTGGCTAACCGCTACCGAGTTCAGTGAGCCGTAAATTATTGTATAGCGGCCGCTTTTAACTACCACTGTCTGCCCATAGTGTTTATCGTTATATATTTCCTCTACAACGCCGCCCAAAACAGCTTGTACCGGCTGACCTTCGGCAGCGGCAACATCAATTCCGTTATGATAGCGCCAATCGTTGTAAACGGGGTGCTGCTGCCAGCCAAAATCAAATATAATCTGACCGCGTACCGGCCAGCGCGGTGATTCTTTATCATAATCTTGACTCTGCGCAGCCACCGGAGCCGAGGCTGCTGAATCAGGACTAGAAGCCTTAACTGCCGGTTGGGGTTGAATTACGACGACAGGTTCCTGCAGCTGCGCTGCCGGCTGGCGTCCTTCTAGGAGGGCAAATTTATTTGCATCGTTAGGCACTGTGCCGGCATCTTTCAGACCATACACAACCGTCATCATCAATATTCCAGCCACTAATAAAAGGCCGCATGCGGTATAAATCGGCTTTGGCATTATCCAGCCCGGTTTAAACAAAAGCTTAGAATACGACAAAAATACAATTACTTTTCTTGGTAGACTCGGCATTATTACCACCTCACTACCATTATTCCCATTTTTTGTGCAAAGTAGTCGCAAAAATGCAAAGGGCGCGGGGGCCTAGATGGCACTCGCGTACTTTGCATTAATTGTTTCTATTATGAGCCAAATATATTGCTCAGGGTTACTCCGGTATAGTAGTGAGTCAGGATCTCTTTATATTTCCGGCCTTCTTTAGCCAAGCCGTTTGCTCCGTACTGGCACATTCCTACCCCATGACCATAGCCGGTCGTTTTAAACAGCAATTTATCGCCTTTGTGCTCTATCGTAAAGTTCGCTGACCGTAGTTCAAGTTTTTCTCTGACGAATAGTCCGGTAAGCGTTTTGCTGCCAATCCTAATTTTATCGACCCGCCCTGAACTTGTAAGATCAATAATGCTGGCTACCGAACTGCCGCCGCTTTGCGCAGCTGCCATAACGCCGGTATCAGCGCCCAAGCGCTGTTCAATTTCACTAAGTGCAATTTCTTTGGTTTCGCTGTAACGCGGCGAATTTTTATCCCAAGTGCAAACAACGCTTTGAAGATACGGATAATCAAAGCCCCATACCTCTTTGGCGCTGGCAGTATGTTCGCCACTCGTTGAATGAAAGACAGCATTAATTGGCTCGCCGCCATAAGTAAGAATTTGTCCGCGTGTATCATCAACCGCCTTGCTAATCTTTGCCCAGTAGCGATCATAGCCAAACGGCCCCCATTTAGCTTTCAGCTGGGTTTCGCTTAGCCAAGCCTGACTCAGCCGATGGTCGGCACTGACATCGGCGCCAGGGTGTTCGGCTATACCCGGGCCGCCCAAGGCTACCATATTCTTAGCAGCGTAAGTACGAGCGGCAACCGCCTGGGCTTTTAAGGCTTCCACTTCAAACTCGGCTGGCATCTCGGCTGCTACAACGCCTTTTATATAATCTTCGAGGTTCATTTTGACTATTTTATTTAGTTCTGGAATGTAAACATGGATAGGCATATCTTCGCCCTTATGCACTTTGGCCCCCCTTTGCTGTGCCGGGCCCACAACATCAAGACGCACTACCAACGCCGGAATAATAATAACCAAAACCACAACTAGCAGCGTGGTTGCCGCCAATAACCTCCTCACACCGGCACCCTCCCTCTTATATTAGCTGACAGCCGGCAACGGCACGTCCGGCAGTCAATACATCTTATGCCGGCATAACGGGTGATATGCAAACAAGCGTCATTTAGAGAAAGTAATAAACGGAAAGTAGTGGAACGGCAAAAAACAAAGACGGCCCTT
>JAAYSF010000042.1 GCA_012523975.1 Veillonellaceae bacterium | reverse complement strand
GATTTCGAGTCAGGCTCCTTCGGCCAGCTCGGACACCTCTCCGTATATTATTTTTTGCGCCGCTCCTTGAAGAAATTCTTCATGATTGCAGCACATTCATCAGCTCTTATTCCAGCTGTCACATCAAGCCTGTGATTAAGAGCATCATGTTGAACGATATTAAATACCGACTCAACAGCGCCCGCTTTGTAATCACTGCTGCCGTACACCAGCCGGTCAACCCGGCTCATAACAAGCGCGCCTGCGCACATCGGACACGGTTCTATAGTAACATAAAGTGTAGCTCCCGTCAATCTCCAGCGATTCAGTTTGCGGCAAGCCTCCCGGATAGCAATGACCTCGGCATGGGCTGTCGCGTCATTCCAAGTCTCACGCATATTATGAGCCGATGCAATTACCTCGGCGCCGATAACTAATACAGCGCCGATTGGCACTTCGCCGATATCGTAAGCTTTGCGGGCCTCAGCGAACGCTAGCCCCATATAATAGTTATCGTCCATAAGTGCGGTCACCACGCAGCATCAATGTATTTTGCAATGAACAATATTATAGCTTATCTACGTTCCAAATTGCAAGTCCTCACTAACTGGTATTTATTCGCTGGTACACCTTGCAGCAGCATCCTTTAGTTGCATTCTAAGCTGTGCGATGGTTGCCTTAATATCTTCCGCAGCGGTAATCTCAGTCACTACCGCAATAACCTTAGCACCGCGATTAGCTACCTCTTTAATATTATGAGTTTTTATGCCGCCAATGGCTACAAAGGGAATATTAATATTTTGTACAACAAAATCTAGATATTCCAAGCCTACCGGCTGACAGACATCCCGCTTGGTCCTAGTTGGAAACAGCGGGCCGACACCGATGTAATCAACGGCTTCATCCCTTTCCGCCCGTTCAGCTTCAAGCGGAGCATGAGTCGACAGACCCAATATCATCTCAGGACCTATTAATCGCCGAACTTCACTGGGCGGATAATCATTTTGGCCAATGTGCACTCCGTCGGCTTCAGTCATCAGGGCCAAATCAGGACGGTCATTAACAATAAACAGCGCGCCTGCTTGTCTTGTCAGTTCTCTGATAACGCGGCATTCCCTAAGCTTTTCACCGGAGTTTTTATCTTTCTCGCGGTACTGAATAATTGTAACACCGGCCTCAAGCATGGCCTTGACTACTTCGATTGTCGCTCTTCCCCGCGAGTGTGGCGAGTCGGTAATCCCATATAGATCAGCCCTTAAAAATTGCCGTATCCTTTCGCGGCGTAATATCATCTATCTTCCCTCCTGCGGCATATTGCCAAGAATATAGGCCAGTACAATATCCGCCTGTTTGGCAGCTGCAATGGCAACCCGGGGAGCAAGTGGCGGCATATTGTCAATGCCGCTTTTTTCATCCCCGATTACAAATAATTTACTGCCGACCTTCCGCACCACAATATCATCGCTATTTCCCCAACCCGCAATTCCTGATACGGCAACAACTAACTTGCCGGCAGATGCATAATGCTGTACCAGCAGACTCTTAATAGCAGGAACGTCTAAACATTCGAGCACGACCTGGCGGTCTTCAAACCAATCGCCGACATTTTGAGCCGTAATTTTCTGCTGAATAAGTTCGAGTTCCAGATCAGGATTTATACGGCATAAGTTTTGGCCTAATGCTTCAACCTTGGCCATCCCTATTTGGTCGGCAAAAAAGAACTGCCGATTAAGATTGCTGGGCTCGATGCAATCATAGTCGATTATCCGCAACTTTTTAAAGCCGCATCTAACTAAAGCAGCAGCGCAGTTAGAACCCAGGCCCCCTGCACCGGCAATTCCGATTTGGACTTTTTCAATAGCGTCCAGTTGTTGCTGTGTTAAATAGCGTGTTAAGGCTGTCTTAAAATCCATGACTCCCTCTTTCCGGCCAAGTTATAGATAGTGCCAATCTTGGAAAATCGGTTGATAGCCGTTCTTTTTTAACATTAAGCGAATTTCCTCAACCCCGCGCTCGTCGGCAAGCTCAAACTGGCCTTCTTCTTTTTTATCGCTATACCCGCCGACTGCGGTCGATACTCCAGCCGACATCCTTGTTACGCCAAGCTTAATCAATTGGTCGCGTAACTCTGGCCGTTCCCTTGTTGATAGACCGATACCGCTATGCGGCATAAAGATACGGTATGCCATTATGTATTGCACAAGATCTACGTCGCTTACAGGCGCAATCGCCTGGAATCCGCCGTGACAGGGCCGCAACCGGGGTGGAGCAATCTGAATATCGACTGCCGGATATCTGTTTTGCAAGTAAGCAGCGTGAAGACCGGTGAAGAAACTTTCCTGGCGCCAGGGAGCCAAACCAAGCAGCGCTCCTACAGTAACAGTTCGCATACCGGCCTTGCAAGCCCGTTCCGGCGCGTCTAGCCGGAATAGATAATCTTTCTTAGGCCCCGATGGATGCAACGGTTCGTAGCACTCTTGCTGATAAACCTCCTGATACATTGTCATTCCGTCAACACCGGCATTAACCAACTGCCGGTATTCTTCCTCGGTCAGCGAGTATACTTCGACACTTATGCAGCTAAAATGCCGCTTTAAGACCTGCACACAATCGGCCATGTAATTAACGGTAGACTTTGTCGGGTGCTCGCCTGTCAGCAACAGAATGTGCTTAAGCCCCATCCGGCTGATTACTTGAGCTTCTCTATCCACCTCGTCCAGCGATAAGTGCCGTCTGGCAAATTGGTTTTCATGATTGAAGCCGCAGTAAACACAGGTATTTATGCAGTAATTTGATACATAAATAGGTGCAAAAAGCTGGACTGTCCGCCCAAAATGCTTTATTGTCTCAGTCTGAGCACGTCTGGCCATCTCCTCCAACCGTCCGACCGCAGCCGGCGACAGCAAAGTAAGGTAATCTTGCGGCGATAGCCTGTCTTTATCCAACACCCTGTCAACATCCCGCAGCGTAAGCTTCTCAAAGAATGAATCAAAATCAAAATCCTTATATTCCTTTATTAACTCGTTAACGGACATAAGCTTCAACTCCTCCCCAGAAAACCGGTGAGCGGCGAGGAAGCCACCGCAGCGTCCAGCTGCCTTCCTAGTCCCGCAAGATAAGCAAGCCTTCCGGCTGACACCGCATGAGCAAAGGCGGCAGCCATCTTGACCGGGTCACCGGCGGAGGCAATGGCAGTATTGACCATAACTGCTGCAGCGCCCATCTCCATGGCTTCAGCTGCTTCAGACGGACGCCCGATGCCGGCATCAACGATAATCGGGGTATCAGGCAGCTCTGCCAGCAAGATGCGAATCATTTCTCGGGTTTGCAGACCGCGGTTGCTGCCAATCGGCGCGCCAAGCGGCATAACTGCCACTGCTCCGGCTTCGACAAGTTCCCGTGCGGCATAGATATCCGGGTTCATATAGGGAAATACTTTAAACCCTTGAGCGGCGAGAACTCGGGTTGCTTTAATCGTTTCCTGGTTATCAGGCATTAAGTATCGCGCGTCAGCAATAACTTCAATTTTAACCCAGTCACCGTAGCCGGCGGCTCTGGCCAGCTTAGCAATCCGCACAGCCTCGTCGGCGTTTCGTGCCCCTGAAGTGTTCGGCATTAAAACTGCGTCCTTAGGAATACAGTCCATAATATTCTCCTGCAAGTTTTCGGCACTAATTCTTCTAACGGCAACGGTCACCGCATCAGTCTGCGCCGCTTCCATCACCTGCGGTAAGATACTCTGATCGGCATATTTTCCTGTACCAACAATCAGTCTGCTTCTTAGTTTCTTGCCGCCAATCTCCCAATTATTAATATCCATAGTTCAGCCTCCTCCTACAAATGTTACAATTTCCAACCGGTCGCCGTCCTGTAAAGCCACAGTCTCCCAGTCTTGCCGGGTTAGTATTTGTTCATTCAGTTCTATAACCAGATGCCTGCCCTTCAGCCCCATTTGTTCGAGCAGTTGTTCAACTGTACTGCCCTTTGTAAGCTGAATTTCTTCCCCGTTTACTACAATAGAAATAAAATCGCCTCCTCTCCAATAGATAAATACACGTCGCTACTATTTCCTGATTTGCAGAAAAGCTATAAAAATAAATAAAAGCGCACCCCGCCAAAAAAAGGGTGCGCAAAAATACGCTTTCACTACCTTTCCTACGCGGGCATTATCCCGATCAGGTTCAGAGGTAAGTGCTTATAGCACACTCTCAGCCCATAACATGAGCTCCCTCGGTAACGTGCATTTTCAATTGCCTTTATTCTACTGCTCTGAGTTTTCTATGTCAAGACTACTTTAGTCCTTTCTTTATCACCGTTTCAAGGTTTTTGATTATAGCTTCAGCGACTACTTTCTGTCCCTTGTCTGTAAGATGAGTTCCATCAGCTTGATAAACCTCGCCACTAGAACATACTTTAAGGGGAGTATAGATATCAGCAACTTTAACGCCGCTATAGCAGTCAGCTACTTGATGGACAAGCTGGTAGTGCTTATAAAAAACCTCTGTCATATAGCAGATCTTTTTGTGAGTGGGCGCAATTGGCGTCATCAAAAAGACATGGCAATCCTGATTATAATTTTGCACCAACTCAACGCACTTGCTTAGCTTAGTTTTATATTCGGAATCTATAAAGCTGCTTGCATACCGACTGTATAATTCCTGCCCTAACTGCGGCGGCAATCTTTTTGTATACTTTTTAAGTACTTAAATTTTCGCCGATCCCATTTACTGGTTTTTTTTGCGCTTAACCTGCTTAAGTAATGATTAAAGAATTGCAGGATAACAATATCAAACTTTCTCAGTTCCAGTTCACTTTCTAATACGGCATACATCTGTTCTAGAGTCTGATTATGAACACAACTGGTATTGCTGGTTATCGACACATCAACATCCGGATTATTTTTAAATGCTCGCTTAATCTGAATTGGCAAAGCCAATGTGGGGGGTGTATGATAACCGGTTATAGTACAAGCCCCTACTATTAGTATTGAAGAATTATTCATATACAACTCCTCTGATCAAACTTGCCATTTTCCCTCAGTGCTATTGCTTCAACAAATTCTATCTGTCTCGGCACTTTATGAGGGGATAATCTCTCTAAACAATGTCTCTTAACCTCAGCTTTGCTAAGCCTTGCGCTACTATCCAACTTAATATAAGCAGCAGGAATTTCGCCCCTTAAACTATCCTGCTTACCAATAACCTTCACGAAGTTTACCCCACTCAGTTGATATAGAACTTCCTCAATCTCTTGCGGTACAACTTTTAAACCGTCAACATTTATAATTTGCTTTTTTCGACCGGTTATATAAAGGTATCCCGCCTTATCCATGTAGCCTAAATCTCCGGTTCTAAGCCAGCCATCCTCGATACCCTCAGATGTCAGCTGAGCCCCATTAATGTAGCCCAACATTACATTTGGCCCTCTAAGCAAAATTTCACCTTGGTCATTATCTATATTTAAGAACTTGACCTCAACACCTGCCCGTAATTTACCGACCGATCCGAATAACGGAACCTCATTAGCAGACATCTCTGTTGAGTCCATAGCCTCGGCAAGCCCATAATTTTGATAAATATTGCAGCCAAATTTATTTTGGAATAATTCCTGTATCTTAGGAGGCAAATAAGAACCTAGGCTGGACACGCCCCGAATGCTTTTTAATGCCTCTTTAGCAAGACCGTCTGTCAGTACATTGTATATGCCCGGAGTGCCCCATATCCATGTTGCAGGATACTTTTCAAGATATGAGGCAAGCGTTTTTATCGTGAAACTTTTCATGGAAATAATTGTAGCTCCCATGCCTATTGCTAACAGAACTTTAATAATCCGGTAGGTAAATGGAATACAGCAAATAAATACATCGTCAGACAAACAATGTGTTCCCGGTTGTTCGAGCCGCCATGTCAAATTAGTTTGGGATAGCAACACGGCCTTAACTTTGCCTGTAGTGCCTGAAGTAAACCTTATTTGACCATACTCAGTACTGCCTAGTTGTTTAAATCTTCCTGGTCCCCTCCGGTCTGGCTCTGTTGTAATTAATGCTATTGAGCAGTTTGGCAAATGCTTTTTTAGTTTAGCGTAGACACTGCTTTCGGCTGCAATCTTATAGGCTTTTACAGTATCACACATCTTTTTAAGTTCGCAGATAGTACTCTTGGGTCCAATAGTTACTGGGATTGCACCAATAAAAGAAAGCGCAAAATAAGCCGCTAAAAATTCCGGGCCATTAGATGCATGAATCACTACCCTATCATTTGCTTGGATAGAATTCTGAGAGAAGATCTTTATATTGCTGAGAATTATTCGATAAAGCTGATAATATGTCAGACTACCTGACTCCCATATTAAGGCCGTTTTGTTTGGGGACCGGTCTAACGACCGGATAAATAAATCAGTGACATGCATATTAATCATCCTCCGCAACAAAGCTTCCCTTTTCCCCTAACCATTTACCAACGACTTTATCCACTTATTACCATATAAATAGCGGAACTCCTGCAAAACCCCATTAATTATAAACAAAATTATCCACTTTTACAGAAAAAGGTCTCTTCCCGTAGGTTGAGACCTTTTTCTGTACTGTACGATTATGAAATTATTCTGACTGGTAAATTTCTTTAACCTTCTCTGACATCCACCTCATAGAAGCAACCATCGACTTTTATCCGAAATCTTCTGCAGGGGGACGTTAGAACTTCGACTGATCGAGATGGATTCCAGGCCGCCAGTTTTATTTCTGTTTCACGAAGTATCTTGTGCGCTTCGCCGACTGTTATTTCCGAAAAGCGCAGCTTATCACCGGGCTTGGCTTGGGCAAGAATGGGAATGTCGCTTGAAATCACGGTGGCAATTTTTGTATAACCCCCGGTAGTCTGCCGGTCAGCAAGCATCACAATCGGCATACCATGACCGGGAACTTGAATAGAGCCCAGGCTTATTCCGTCCGAGATTATATCGGCAGCAGCTTTGTGGGCAATCTTAGCGCCATCAAGCCGATACCCCATACGATCAGCTTCGGTTGTTACGGTATAGGTTTCGGACAAAAAAGCGGCTATGCTTTCAGGAGGAAAGTAGTCATCTTGAGGGCCTAAAACCACTCTCACTTTATATTCATCGCCGTACATCGGAATCAACTCAGCAGGAATTCTGGTACCAACTGCTACGTCCTTAGTCTTATTGCCACTTTCTAAGTAATCACCTTTTTTAAGCTGCCGTCCTTGGTAACCGCCAAGCTGCCCGCGGATATAGGTCGCGCGGCTCCCCATTATGACCGGGACATCAATGCCTCCGGCTATCGCAATATAAGCCCGGCAGCCGCTCTGCAAGCCCCCAAAGTCCAGGACATCACCGGACTCCACAGCCAATGTTTGCCACATTGCGGCACTGCATCCATTAATCTGCGGCATTAAATCACCGCCGGTTATCACGATGAGGGTCGACTGACAAAACCTTAGTACCGGCCCTAGCATTGTCACTTCTAAACCGGCCGCATTCTCCGCATTTCCGACTAAGCGGTTGGCAAGACGCAGCGCGTATCCATCCATTGCACCTGCCACCGGCACCCCATACTGCTGGTAACCCCAACGACCTAAATCTTGAACCGTTGTCAGCAGACCGGGTTCTATTACTTCCAGTACCCGCATATTACTCCCTCCGATTCAGCTGATAGGTCACAGGATGATAATCCCCTGAGCTAATTTGACTTTCCAGCAATTTATATTGGTCGGCGTCAATCGGGATAAAGCGCACATAGTCGCCAGCCCGCAACATTACCGGGATTTCCCGGGAAGGATCGTAAAGCGGCAATGGCGTACGCCCGATGAGCTGCCAGCCGCCGGGACTGTCAATCGGATACATCCCAGTCTGATTACCCGCAATTCCCACACTGCCTTTGGGAATCTTAGTACGCGGCGTCTTGAGCCGCGGTGTCGCAATCTTCTCCGACATTCCTCCTAGATAGGTAAATCCTGGTGTGAAGCCCAGCATATAGATCAGGTAGTCCGTCGAGGTATGGATAGCAATTACCTCGTCAACCGAAAGATTATGATACTGAGCAACAAATTCAAGATCGGGCCCGAATTCACCGCCATACACAGTCGGAATTTCTACTACCTGCGGACTTGGCAGCTCTAACGTACTCAGATTTTTCTCGGCATCGCTGATAATACCGCATAGTTCATCAAAATTAATAACAAGCGGGTCATAATAAACAGTCAGCGATCGATAGGTCGGGACTAATTCGGTAATCCCGGCGATGTGCTGATTAGCCAGCACAATCATCATCCCACGTATTCTACGGTTAATCACTTCACTTATTTCATTGCCGAATTCTACAACTAAACTTTTATCTCCGGCAGGGAGGCAGCGCGCCTTGTTGTACATATCCCCCCTCCTTCCAACCGTACTAAATTAACTACTTAAGCAGGGCCTGCATCCCCATAAGCGATTGCCAGCCGGCCCAAGCTGTAATAAGAACGGCCAGGATACCAAATATCATCAGCCAGGTCGGATGCTTGTAGTCGCCAATGATTCTCTTGTTACGGGCGGCAAGCAGCATCGTACCTAATGTGATCGGCAAAATCAGGCCATTAAGTGAACCGGCTAAAATGAGCAGATTAACTGGTCTGCCAATGGTTACAAATATTGCTGTTGAGGCAATGATAAAGAAGATAATCATCTTAGGAACATTGATATCAATCCACTTATGAACTGAACGCAGGAAAGAAACGGTTGTATAAGCACAGCCGACAACTGAAGTTATCCCAGCCGCCCAGAGGACCATGCCGAAGAACTTATAACCGATATCTCCTGCCGCAATTTGGAATGCCGAAGCAGGCGGATTTGCCGGATTGAGTTTGTAGCCGGCAACGACAACGCCTAGTACAGCCAAGAACAGCAATACCCGCATTACGCCGGTAACTACAATACCGGTCACTGCGCTCCGGTTTACCTCACCTAAATTTTCCTTGCCAACGACACCGGCATCCAAGAGTCGATGACCGCCGGCAAACGTGATATAACCGCCTACAGTGCCACCAACCAGAGTTACCATTGGCAGCAACAAGGAATCAAAATTATCTGGGAGCACACTCTTGACTGCTGCTTCAGCCACCGGCGGATTGGAAGTCATGGCAACATAACCTGTTAAGAGGATCATAATGCCGCCAAGAACTTTCGCAAAGGTATCCATGGCAACACCCATTTCCTTATAAAGGAAAATTGCAATGCCAATACCGGCAGAAATTAAAGCGCCTGTTTTTAAATCTGCCCCGAACAGAACATTAAAGCCCATAGCACAACCGCCGATATTACCGATATTGAAAGCTAGGCCGCCTAAAGCAATTAGCGCAATCACAAAATAACCCAAACCCGGGAAAACCATATTGGCAATATCTTGGCCACGTTTGCCGGACATGGTTATAACCCGCCATACATTCATTTGAGCGCCGATATCGATAATAATTGATGCTAAAATGGCAAAAGCAAAGTTAGCCTGAAACCTTTCGGTAAATACTGCTGTCTGGGTTAGGAAACCTGGTCCTATTGCCGAAGTTGCCATTAGAAAAGCAGCTCCCAATAGCACCGACCAATTTCTTTTTACCTTGCGGGCGTTTTGTTCTGGTGTAAGAAGTGGTCCACTCATTAATACCCCTCCACATCATTAAATTTACCCCAATAAACAAACCCCTAGATAAGTTTCACTTTATAACGTTGCAATACTCTCGTCTTTGATATCGGTTATAAACATATGTCCCGGAGCATGAGTAATCATAAACTCCGGCTTAGCCTCCATCGCTACCGCCTGCGGCGTACAGCCGCAAGCCCAAAAGACCGGCGTCTCACCAGGGTTTATTGTTACGGCATCACCAAAATCAGGTTTGCTTAAATCTTTAATCCCTATCTGGGCCGGGTCCCCGATATGGACCGGTGCTCCATGCACTGCCGGGAAGCGCGAGGTTATCTGAACGGCTTTTACCACCTTACCCGGCGGCAGCGGCCGCATGCTAACGACAAGCGGGCCTTTAAACATCCCAGCCGGCTGACAGTCAATATTAGTGATATACATTGGCACATTGCAGTTTTCTTCGATGTGTCGCACCGGCACATCGGCCCGCAGCATTGAACTTTCAAAACTGAAACTACAACCTAAAAGAAAAGCCACTAAATCCTCCCGCCAGTAGCTTACTATATCGGTGACTTCGTCAACAAAAGCTCCTTTTTTATAAATCCGGTATTTGGGAATTTCAGTACGTAAGTCTGCACCGGGGGCCGCGATTTTGGGTTCCGGGTTTCCGGCATCAGTTACATCTAAAACCGGACAAGGCTTAGGATTGCGCTGACAAAACAGCAGAAAATCAAAGGCTAGTACTTTAGGTAAGAACACAAGATTAGCCTGGGCAACCCCCGGCGCCAAACCGGCTGTTGGTCGCCGCCATTCACCGCGGCGAATGCAGGCCCGTATTTCCGACGGTGAAAGAGCTGTATAATCCAACAACAATCCCTCCTTACTATTTTTGACTAAGCGGAGAAATCTGAATTCCGGCTTCTTCCAGCCTCATACGAATAGTCCTTGCCATTTCCACTGCGCCAGGGCTGTCACCATGCAGGCAGACGGTATCGGCACAAATTGCTATCTCTTGGCCATCGGCAGCTGTAATTGTGCCCTCGGCTACCATTTTAATCACTCGGGCTGCCGCCTCTTCCGGGTCATAAATCATGGCCCCGGGCTGACCCCGCATTATCAACGTACCATCGCTGTTATAACCCCGATCGGCAAACACTTCATTGGCCACCCGCAGACCAACCTGCTGTCCGGCCTTGATCATCTGGGAACCGGCAAGACCGACAAAAATCAGTTCCGGATTAACGGCAGCAATAGCCTCAGCAATTGCTGCGGCTAGTTTTTCATCTTTGACTGCCATATTGTATAAAGCTCCATGCGGCTTGACGTGCTGGAGTTTGGCTTTTGTGGCTTTTGCAAAAGCCTCTAACGCTCCCACCTGATAAATTACATAGTTTTTTACCTCGTCAGGAGATAAGGCCATCTGACGGCGGCCAAAGCCTACAAGGTCCGGAAAGCCCGGATGCGCCCCGATTGCAACCCCTAATTCTTTAGCTAGTCCTACTGTTTTTTTCATGACCATTGGATCTCCGGCATGACAACCGCAAGCAATATTTGCTGAACTTATCTGCCGGAGCACGTCCTGGTCAAGACCGAGAGTATAGGCGCCAAAACTTTCCCCAAGGTCTGAGTTCAAATCAACACTTTTTTTCAAACTTGCACCTCCCTATGAAGTATTTACCACCAATGCTGCGAATGCTTACCTGACACGATCCTCATCTTATTAATAGATTTATTCTCCTATTAATTCAATTATGTAGTATTTCTATAATTAGTTCTAAAACCGCCAACCAGCCGCTTTTATTCTTAAAACCCGATTTTACCAACGGCATTAAAGTATTTTTCAAAAAGAAACCTAAAAATTATACCCTATAATAAACCCATCAATACGCTGCACTCCAGAAAGGAGCTTGTCATGAAAAGTAATTTTAAACGTTTAGTACATGGTATTATGAGTATAATTACAACCTTTTTTTTCATGGCTGCCCCCGTCGCCGCGATCGTATATTCCTCTGAATCCCTGGAACCAAGTAGCACCCCGCTCGTAAGAAACATGTCGGATCACCAAACGGCTAATTCCAAAATTAAGATGAAGTTGGTAGATGATAATACGCCAGTAGCACCTAATCAGGGAGTTCCCACACCTGATTCTTCTGAAGATCTCCAGCCGTTGCCGCGATAGGTGGTGAGCATGCCGCATACATACTCATTACTTTGCGAAGATTCAGTGCTTCCACTACAAAGGATGATAACGATAAATATAATCCCCATCAACTAACTGCAAGTTGATGGGGATTATAGCTCCCTTTTAGTCTTATTTATGCGCGGTAATAATCTGCCGATCATTTTTACTATGCATCTCAACTTGACTAAAGCCGGCTGATTTAAGCCAGTCAGTATACTGTTGCAACGTCCATGTACCGCCGGTTTTGGTATTTGCCAGCATATTAACGGCAAAAAGTTCAGCCATTGAGCTTTCACCTCTGACAAAATCCAAAATCGCGATACGTCCGCCGTCCATCAACGAGCCATTTACTCGCTTAAATAACCGGATATTCTCATTTGCACCGTAGATATGACAGATATTGCCCAGAAAAGCCAGATCGAATTGACCGGGCGTAATAGTTTCAGTAAAATCGCCAACTGAAAATTTAATATCTTCGCCGGGTAAGATAGTTGGTCCCATAAGCTTACAAATTTCCGGTAAGTCCTGAACAGTGACTGATGCTCCGGCAGTTGCAAAAGGACGGGCATAATTCAGCGGCCCTCCGCCAATATCAAGAATACGGGGATTTGCCGGCAGACCGGCCAGACAAATATCCACAAGCCAGTCGGCAACTTGCTTCGCACTCTTTTTCATAGCAGCCATAAAACCCCGGGCATCCTGTTCATCCCGCACCCGCTCCGGGGGCTGCCCTGTCTTGAGTATTTCCGGCAGGTTAGTCCAGGATCTAATAACATTGAAGGTATGTATAAGCGAGTAGCCAATATAATGTTCACTGGTTTCGTCGAAAAATAATTGTACTGCTTCCGGAGTTAACTCTAGCACTTCGTCCTTTCTTTTTATATAGCCAAGGGAAATAAGCGCCTCTACTACCGTCCAAGCTGCCCTCGAATCCATCGCTAAATCCTTAACTAACGCCTCTAACGTGGCCGGTTTTTCGTACAAGCTTTCGAAAACTCCTCCCTTCAAGGCTGCGCCAACTACTAACAATTCCTGCGGAACCGTAAGGTTGTTTAGATTTGGCATATCCTTCCCTCCAAGTTAATTTTTTAACAATAGTATTAGCACTCATTGTTCAATTGGACAGACGCAACCGCAGCAATTACGAGAACAATGCCGCTCACTTGCCAGTAACTAAGAACCTCGCCGAAAAACATTGTGCCTACTAGCGCTGCTACGATCGGCTCAAGAGTAGCAATGATGGCGGCCCGTCCGGCTTCGATATGATTTAACGCAACAGTATAGCACAAGTAAGCAATGACGGTGGAAAAAAGGCTGAAGCCGATTGCGTAGAGGGCCGCTGGCCATTGTAAAAGCAGTGTCTTTACTTGCCATAGTCCGCTGATCGGCAGCATTGCCGCAGCTGCAAATATAAAGGTATATACTGTAACTGTCATCGCACTGCAATGACGAAGCGCAAATTTGCCGAATATACTGTATAGTGCATAACCAAATCCCGCCCCAAGCCCGGCAGCCAACCCGTAAAATGATATCGTCGCTTGGAAGTTTGGAAAAGCGCCCACTACAAGCGTACAGCCGCTGAAAGTTACGACTAAGGCTACTATTTTTTGAGTTGTCAGTCTTTCGCCGAATAACAGCCGCGATAATAACAAAACAAACGCAGGGGCAGTATAAAGAAGAATGGCAGCCACTGCCACTGAGATTTCCTGAATGGCGCTAAAATAGCACCAGTTAAAAAACGCAATGCTGAATATTCCTGTTCCAATAAAGTATTTAGCGTCAGTCAACTTTATTCTTAATTGGCTCCTGTCCTTAACGGCAATATAAAGCGCCAGGATAATTGCGCTGAGTGCAACCCGGATGGCAACAATCTGCAATATAGTGAACCCATATGCTGCCAATCCTTTTACAAAGAGCGAAATAATGCCCCATAAAACGGCTGCAGCCACAATTAAAGCATAAGACCAAGTCGTCAATTAAATTCCTCCGTAGAATATCAATACACTAGCTTTCGCCGTATAAAGGCCATGCATCCTCATAATATGCTTGTCATTTTTATACATTGTACCATAAAATAAGGTGAGATAAACAAAGATGGAGCGTCACGTATGAATTTTAATCTTTCACTAGAAACGTCCGTCCTGATAGTCGTTATGATGACATCCTTCCTCGCCCCATTTATGGGCAGTTCAATAAATCTTGCTATTCCGGCTATCGGTGCCGAGTTCAGCGGCAGTACCGTTTTTCTCAGTTGGGTAGTGTCAGGTTATTTGCTTGCATCGGCCGCATTTCTGCTTCCGTTTGGCCGGCTGGCCGATATTATTGGCCGCAAAAAGGTGCTGATTACCGGACTGATTCTATTTTCACTTTTCGCCCTGTTGTCGGGATTGGCTTGGTCCGCAGAGTCGATTATTATTTTTCGGGTGGGGCACGGGATTGCAACTTCCATGATCTTTGGAACGGGTATGGCTATTATTACGTCGGTCTATCCGCCGCAGAAACGCGGGTTCGCAATCGGCGTAATAGCTTCGGCAACCTATGTAGGTTTATCACTGGGACCGGTTATCGGCGGCTTAATGGTTCACTACCTTGGCTGGCGAAGCATTTTTTACTTCTCGTCTCTAGCCGGTATTATAGCAGCAGTATTAGCTTTATGGCGCCTTAAAGGCGAATGGGCGGGCGCTAAAGGTGAGAAGTTTGATTTGCTAGGCAGCCTTTGCTATATGCTGGCCATCACGACAATCTTGTATGGACTATCTTCAGTATCTACAGACAGCTGGGGAAAATACGCCTTAGGGCTAGGTATCATTTTGCTTGGTCTATTCCTTTTTTACGAATCTAAACACCCCTATCCTATTCTTCACATTGGTCTTTTTCGCCACAACACTATTTTTGCCTTTTCAAACCTTGCGGCTATGATAAATTATAGCGCCACCTTTGCTGTCGGCTTTATGGTCTCGCTGCTACTGCAGGTTGTTATGAGAATAGACTCCGATGTAGCAGGATTAATTTTACTGTCGCAGCCACTAATAATGGCCTTATTCTCGCCCTATGCCGGTTCAATCTCTGATCGAATCGAACCGCGCATCGTTGCTTCAATAGGGATGGGGCTTAACACGCTCGGCCTTTTTGTGTTTAGTTTTGTAACCTCCAGTACCCCATTATGGTTGTTAATGGTTAATTTAGCCATTATTGGCCTCGGGTTTGCTTTATTTTCATCCCCTAATAATAACGCTATCATGGGTTCAGTTGAGAAGCAGTTTTATGGTGTCGCTTCCTCTACACTTGGTACGGCCCGGCTCACCGGGCAGGCAATGAGCATGGCAATCGTTACGCTTTTACTGTCCGTCTATGTCGGCGGCGCCGATCTTACGCAAAACCACGCTGATTTACTGCTCGTAGGTTTTCGCGCAACCTTCCTTGTCTTTACTGTTCTTTGTGCCGGCGGAGTCTTAGCGTCGCTGGCAAGAGGCAAAATGAATTAATGAGGGAGGAGAGAGAATGGAGGTATACCAGTTGGCATGACGACTAATGATACACTTATCTCTGATATCGTCGCATGGTCACAAGCAGTGGATATGCAGGGAGGTTAACAGCTCAACTTAAAAATATCACCAACGAAACAGATATAGCAAAGGAGGCCTCCGGTCGTGGCAAAATCACCGTATAGCTTTATTGATACACCGGCGTTGTTAATTGATAAAGACCTCATGGAAAACAATTTGTATTCTATGCAAAAGAAAGCCGATAAATATGGGGTAAACTTAAGACCTCATACTAAAACCCATCGAATGCCTGAGCTCGCCAAACTGCAGATGAAATTAGGCGCATGCGGCATAACAGTTGCAAAAGTTGGCGAGGCTGAAGTAATGGCCAATAACGGTCTGACCAATATTTTCATTGCCAATGAAATCGTCGGCAAAACAAAGTTAGAAAGAATTAAAGCTTTAAACAGAAAAATCACCATCAGAATCGGTGTCGACAATGAATACCAAGTCAACCAACTGGAAGAAGTCTTTGAAAATGAAGAAAAAGGCATAGAAGTGCTAATAGAAATTGAGGTCGGCGAAAACCGTTCGGGGGTAATCACCGTTGACCAGCTGATTAATCTTGCAAACCACATTAAACGTAAAAAGAAAGTCATTCTTAAAGGCGTTTTCTCGCATGAAGGTCATTCATATAAAGCTAAAGATCCCGAAACATGTATCAAAGCGTCAATCGAGAGCCAACAAAGAACGCTACACGCCGGTAATCTCCTTAAAGAGTTAGGAATAGCTATTGATACAATAAGCATCGGCGCAACTCCGTCGATGATGCACGCTGAAATAGTTGAGGGGATAACGGAAATACGGCCGGGAACATATATCTTTATGGATGTCGGTCAAGGCAGCGCGATTAATGATTTCACTAAATGCGCCGCAACTGTTTTAACTACTGTTATCAGCAAACCAACCGAGGAAAGAATCGTACTGGACGCCGGTGCTAAATCGCTGACGTCCCAAAACCGCAGTGAAGGTATCTGCTCAACCCAGGGCTACGGCCTTGTCAAAAACTCAGATAACATCAGGCTAAGCGGCGTATTTGACGAACACGGACTGATTTACAGTAAAGCGTTTAGTGAATATATTCAGGTCGGCGACAAAATTGAAGTTATTCCGAATCATATCTGTCCGACCTGCAACCTATATGAGAAAGCCTATTTAGTATCAAAATGTTCTATTATTAAAGAAGTTCCAATTCTATGTAAGGGCAAGTCGCAATAATCGTGTGATCCTCTTGTTTTCCAGTCTAAATCTTAGGCAATCGCCTAGGATTTTTTGTCGTTTCAAATCCTGATAGCATATTTATATTAAGAGAAATTATATAAGGGGCGATTTAATTTGGATAGCGCCAACTCAGTACGCCAACAGGCTTTTTATCGCATGGGCGATCCTTCTAAACCGCAGGTGGCCTTAACCTTTGACGATGGTCCTGATGTCCAGTGGACACCGCAGATACTGGATGTCCTTGATCAAAAAGGCGCTAAAGCTACCTTTTTTGTCCTGGGACGCGAAGTTGAAAAAAATCCGCAAATCGCCGCCCGTATTGTTCAGGAAGGTCATGTTATCGGTAACCATGGCTATTCCCATACCGTACTGACGAGACTGTCTTCAAGCCAAATCTCGTTAGAACTTGCGCGCGCGAACAATGCCATTTCAGCGGCAACTGGGGTTCAACCGCGTTTACTGCGGCCGGTAGGCGGTGCCTTCAACCAAACAGTACTGAACACAGCGGCTCAAAATGGTTATTCAGTTATTCTTTGGTCAGTCGATCCCCAGGACTGGAAAGGAATAAATGCCACTGCTGTTGTAAATCGGGTAATAGCTAATACCAGGCAAGGCAGCATTATCCTCCTTCACAGCGGCGAAGGTCCGAATTTAACGGGAACTGTTCAAGGACTGCCTAAAATAATTGACCAGTTAAGGGCCAAGGGGCTGCAGCTCGTTACCATTCCGGAGCTGCTGGGTCTGCAAGCTTATAGGTAATACTATTACAATCGTTCGCGTAAATTCGCTGAGCTTCTTACGGCATAATATATCGAAACGAGGTAGAATTGTTTGAATAATTCTACCTCGTTCTATCTATTGCCGTATGACTAAAGTAAGGCTTACGAAACACTAAACCTGCTGACAGCCGTTTGTAATTCTTCTGCCATTTTAGCTAACGCCTGACTAGACGCGGCAATCTCCTCCACCGACGCCGATTGTTCTTGGGTAGCAGCCGATACCGTCTGAGCCTCGCTAGCTGCTTGTCTGCTTAAATTATCTATATCTTTAGTGGATGCCACGATTTGCTGACTGCCGCTAGCCATCTGCTGCATTGCCGCCGAAATTTCCCGCACCTGGCCGGAGACCAGTGTTATCTCATCTGCAATTTCTTGGAATGCTGCCCCGGCTGCATTGACCACTTCAGAGCCATGTTTGACTTCTCGCGTTCCGTCTCCCATCGCAGCAACAGCTTTATCGGTATCTCCTTGAATTTCACCGATAAGCTTTGCGATTTGCTTAGCTGCTTCCTGGGACTGCTCGGCGAGTTTTCGCACTTCCTCAGCTACAACCGCGAAGCCTCTCCCCTGCTCGCCAGCGCGAGCTGCTTCAATCGCAGCATTAAGGGCCAGTAGATTAGTCTGTCCGGCAATTCCTGAAATGGTGTCTACGATTTGACCAATTTCCTTGGATCGCTCGCCTAGCGTCTCAACTAATGAAGCGGATGTGCTCACTGTCTGCTCAATTTGTAGCATTTGGTTAATAGCATTCGTCACTGCCAGACCGCCTGTCCTAGCCGACTCAGCAGCTTGGCCAGATACTTCGGCAACCTTATTGGCATTTGCTGCAACTTGTTGAACACTGGCCGACATTTGCTGTACTACTGCGGACGTTTCTTCCACGGCGTTCATCTGATTTTCAGCACCTTGGGCAATACCGGTAATTGATTCAGTAACTTGATTAGCCGCCTGTGCCGATTGATTAGCACTGGCAGTTAATTGCTGCGAAGAAGCGCTGACTTGCTCGGCTGACTGCGACACTGCTTGGAGGAGTTCTCTTAAGTTGTTTTTCATTTTATTAAAGGCAGCGGCAATTTGCCCCATCTCATCTGACGACTTTGTTTGCAAATCAGTCTTTGTTATTTTCCCGTCAGCTATCTCACTGGCTGCCGCAACTAACTGCTGGGCTACGCTGGAAATGCCTCGGCTGACAACGAAACTAATTGCAATAGCAACTAAGATAGCTAAGATATTTAAAATCAACATTATCTGTTGAATGCTACTTACGTCTTCCCGTATTTTAGTCTGTTCGCCTTCAACAAAGGTTTTAATCATTTCTACCAGTTGATTAGCACCTTCTTGGGCATTGGCGTAAGGCTGAGCTCCTTGCTGTATACACAGCAAAAGTTCTTTCTGATTACCTGCTTGCTTAGCTTGCATTGCTTTTTCCGAAAAGACCTCATAAGCGGCTTTTTCCTGCTTAAGGGTTTTAATTAGTTTCTGAGCATTTTCAGTAAGGAAGATTTTTTCCATCTTGCTTATTTTTTCATCCGAACTCATGCGTATATTATTGAATTTAGCGCGAGCTGCCGGATCGCCAGTGAGATTAAACCGCCTAACGGTACCGGCCTCTTCGGCCACGTCAGTCCGCAGTCCCTCAGCCAGTAAGATTTTTTCAACATTTGAATCCAGCACTGCCTGATACTCATCATTTATAGCCCCGATTTTCACATAGGTGTAACCGCTTAAAATTGTAATAATAGCGATTACAATCAAGAAGCCTCCCATAATCTTTTGGCCGACTGTCAACTTCATATCTTTAGCTCCTCTCAATGTCTAACTTCTCACTGTCAAGAACAAGGTCTTGTAGTACAAAGATTCATCTATCTGTTGCATCAACTTCCCAATGACAGGTTCTTCCAAATATGTTACGCTACTACTATAGCCTCTAACTCGTCTACACTAAGTAACTGGCTCAAGTCAAGGATTATTAGCAATCGATTAGCCGTCTTGCCTACTCCTCTAATACATTCATTTGAGCCAGCGAGCAAAGGCGCATCTTCAATCTGCTCGCCCGATAGCAGTAATACTTCGGTAACCTCGGTTACAATCACCCCGACCTCACGACCTGCAATATCAACTATAATAGCGTGCCTGTCATTCCAACGTTCATACTTAGCCCAAATTTTTTAGCGAGATCAAGAGCCGGAATAACTTTACTGCGCAGACTTATAATGCCTTCCATAAAGTCGGGCGTATTAGGCAGCCTCGTTGCAGTCCTGTACTGAATGATCTCCCGAACTTGGGATATGGAAACCCCGTACTCCTCGTTACCTAACCTAAACACAACCAATTGTTCTTCACCCATTCGCATCCACTCCTTCGTTATATCCTTAAACCTTAAGTTTACTTAAGATATAGGTCTTGAGTGACCTTGATGAGGCATTAATCAGAGAATCCTAGGCCCTAGTCTCCTCAGGATAGTTCAGTGTTCAAAGAGAAATTATGTCTCGCAAATCATTTGCGCAAAACGAATCTAAAACAACAATCTTTTCCATATCAATCAGAGACAAAGCATCAACTATCTTTGGGTCAAACTGTGTACTTCTGCACCGTTCTACTTCTTTCAAAGCAGCGGAGATTGAAACCTTTTGCTGATAGGGACGATCAGTTATCATAGCAGCTAATGTATCGGCAACCGCACATATTCGGGCCAACAGATGAATATCATCGCCCTTAAGCCCTAACGGATATCCCATACCATCGTACCGTTCATGATGACCTAAAACTATGTAAGGCATTGCATTTAAATGAGCGGTTCTCCCTAGTAAGTTATAACCGATAATCGGATGTTGCATCATTACATCTTGCTCAGCTTCATCTAGCTTAGTTGGCTTAAATAGAATCGCATCTGGAACCGCCAGCTTGCCAATGTCATGTAACAGCGCCCCCGTATAGAGGTCTACTAGTTGGTTACAACTAATTTTCAGTGCAGTTCCTATCTTGACCGCAATGTCACTAACTAGGATAGAGTGTATAGCAGTTTCCTTATTTCTGAGGCATAGAACATTGAGGAATGCTCGCGTCGAAGCCCAGTCTGCATGCTGCTGTAATTGCTCATTCACAGTATCGCCCCACCGTTTCACCATGGAATAATTATTCTACTATAGGATAACATGCTGTAGTATACTACTAAGAAAATTGCCTTTCAACTACTTTGGGAATAATTTCAACTAATTCCATCATTTTTTTACAAAAAAGAGGGGATTTTGATATGAGTACATTTGGTTCTAACCTTAAAGAGGCTCGGCTTAAACGCGGTTGGACGCTTAAGCAGCTTTCTGAATTGTCAGGAGTCAGCGTTGCTATGCTCTCCAAAATAGAGACAGGTGAAAAGATACCAACGATTCGCGTCGCCGGGCAAATATCCGCTTCCTTGTCCTTATCAATCTCGGACTTGGTCGGAGACAACGTGCAACCGAAGCAGTGCGTAGTAATAAGAAAAGAGGCTCGCAAAAGAGTCTTTAATCCATTAACAGGACTTGAGGCCCAATTATTATCGCCCGGTATTCCATACAGCGGGTTAGACTTGACTTATGCAACCCTCCCACCGCATTCAAGTTCTCGTCTAATACCTCCCCACGCCCGTGGCTCCGAGGAATATTGCATTGTGGCCGAAGGACAGCTAACTGTAATTTTAAATCAGACTGATTCTTACAATTTACATGCTGGCGATTCAATCTTTTTCAAGGCTGATGTTTATCATGAAATACAAAATCAAACAGACGAAGAATGCAAGTACTATTTGGTTTTTAATAAATAGACGCCGTACCTAAAATATAAGGAACATGTCGGCGTGACATGTTCCCTTATCTGCTTTGTTATATATTTGAACCTTAAACCTGCTTACCATTCTTGTAATTCTTGGGCCTTTAGCAAGGCTTGGACTTCAAGAGGCTATTTCTTTCATGGTTGCCGTTTGCGCTTCTGTTTAATGTTTTACTCCGGGGTCAGGGTTTTGGAATGCCGGCGGATAGGGGTCCTTTAAATCAAAATATTTGCCGGGAGTGGAGAGATTGAAGTAGAGACGGGCATTTTCATCAACGCCCCAGTCAAGATTTGAACTTGTTCCTTGGATACGGTTGAAGGCTTGCCTGAATAAAGTATTATGAGCTTCTTCACGATTGAGCAGAAAATCAATTGTTTCCCGAACATATTTGTCATTAATCTGCCGATGCAAATATTCGTAAACGACTTTTGCCCGCTGTTCGGCGGCAATATTAGAAAGCAAATCTGCAGGCAGATCGCCGGTTACATTTACAAAGGCAGCCGTCCAATAATAACCGGAAGCAGTCGCGAGAGCCGGATTGAGACCGGTCAGCACCTGACTTTCAATATGTCCAGCGTCTGCGGCCTGAGCATCAACATCGTGGCCGTTGAGAAGATTAATGGTTGCTGCAACCATTTCCATATGGCTTAGCTCTTCTGAGGCAATATCCATAAAAAGGTCCTTTATCTCAGGGTCCTTAATGCGGAAGCTTTGGGACATATACTGCATAGCCGCTTTCAGCTCTCCCTGCGGTCCGCCAAGCTGTTCGGTAAGCATCGCTGCATATGTTGGGTTAGGCCGTTCTACCTTGACTTCCTGTAAGAATTGCTTTTCGTGACGAAACATTATACCAACTCCCTCATGATTGCTACTATCATTATCTCCATTATTAAAAATCCTATTATGCTAGCAAAGTCTGACAGATCGACAAAAGGGATGCAAGCAATTGCACCCCTTTATCATTAACTGAGTTTCTCGATTAGATTATCCGTTAACCTTTTTAATAGCTCCATTGTAAGCCTGATTTCTTCAGGCGTTATCTTGTCAACATGAATTCCGCCGGTTACAACAACATTCTTATTTAGTTTGGCGGCGAGGACATTTGATACATAGCTTGCCGCGTGGTCATCCTTATGCCCCACTAAATTAAGCACCGATGTTGTGGCACTGGTCCTCCCTGTATCTGCTAAACTCAGCCTTGGAATACTTAATGTGACGCAGCCAATATGAGGACTGTCGCCCCCTGAAATGATTATACATAAATCCTGCCCTACAGTAATAGCCTTGATATTTATTTTAATCCGACCGATTTCTCCAGTTAACTCATGCACAACATCACCCTCTACACTTGACGCAACGCGGCATTTTCGCCCCATCTATTAAAGCCGGTTACTTCAATTCCAAATTTATCGAGAACCTTGCCAACGATATGCCTATTCATATCCTCCAGGCTAAGAGGCTTATTATAATAAGTTACCATCGGCGGAACAAGGATAGCCCCGGTTTCAGCCAACGCGAGCATGTTTCTTAAGTGAATGGTGCTCAGCGGACTTTCTCTGGGTACGACTACCAAAGTTCTTCGCTCCTTAATTGTAACATCGGCAGCTCTCAGCAACAGATTATCAGAATAACCGCTGACGACTCCGGCAACCGTTTTCATGCTGCAAGGGACGATTATCATGCCTTCTGTTTTAAAAGTCCCGCTAGCTATACTGGCGCCGATATTCTGTATATCATGAACTTTATCAGCTAAGTTTTTCACTTGGTCCAGCGTGTACTCTGTCTCTTCCGCAACCGTTAGTTCAGCGCCCCGCGAGATAACTAAATGAGTTTCCCATTCCGATTGCTGACCGAGGATTTTTAAGATTTCGATACCCAATATTGCGCCGCTTGCGCCACTCATCCCAATTACTATTCTTTTTTTATTATTGCTGATTGAATTATTGTCCATGGTGAAACCTTTCTATACATCTAATAAATTTCTAACTTTACCGCCCGCCTAGCGAAGCAAGATTATTTACAATTCGACCAATCCCATTAGTTATCCTTGCCAAACTTTTAAAAAAGGAACGTATAAAAGACAAACCGCCTACACCTCGACGGTAGACGGCTTTCCAATTTACTGTCGTTTAGGAATATACTTGATCAAACACAACAGAGCCATGACACTAACGGCAATTATAAAATATAAAAAATATTGCACTTAGATATAACCTCCCTCTAAAGTAACAGTCTATTATTATCCTATACTTCTAATAATTATGCTCGGAAATTTTTTGATTTTTGTTAGAACTGGTTTTCACGTCTAATTTACCTAACCTAAAAAAGCAGTAAACTCCGCATTTTTATTACTGCGGAGTTTACATTTATAAAGGTAAGCTATTGCTGACCAGCTTTTCGATAAGCATGTCTTTGGTTATCGGCCTGCTGATATAATATCCCTGCACATAATTACAGCCCAAATTTTGGACTAGTTCCATTTGCTGGACGGTTTCCACTCCCTCGGCTATCACCTGAATTCCAATCCCATGAGCCATACAGACCAGGTTTTCCAAAACCTTCTGCGATTTTTGATCATGGGCAAGACCGGCAATAAAAGATTTATCTAGTTTTAGAACATCGAGCGGCAGCCGCGTTAAGTAGTTAATTGAACTATAACCTGTTCCAAAGTCATCTAAGCAGATTTTTATACCCAGTGACCTAATCTTATCAATTTTAGCCTTAATTTGTTCAAACGATTCTATTAAAACTGTCTCGGTTAGTTCAATTTTAATACTGCCGGCAGAAATACAATTTTCCTGTATTGCTTGTTCAATAATATCAATAAAATCCTCTTGGGCAAACTGCATTACCGAAACGTTTACAGCAATGTAGATGTTTTTAAATTCCAAATCCTGCAGCCGTCTAACCATTTTAGCCGCTTCGCTAAAAGCCCATTTCCCCATCGGATGAATGAAGCCAGTGGACTCTGCTAATGGAATGAAGACATTAGGCGGTACTTGACCATGCTCTTTAGAGTTCCAGCGCATAAATGCTTCAACACCTACTAATTCGTGCGAGTACACATCAATAATCGGCTGATAAACTAAGGACAATTCGTTGTTTTCGATAGCGCTTTTTAAATTTTGCTCCATACACTGCCGGGCTTTGACTTCCTCTAACGCCTTGTTGTCATAAACAACACATGAATTCTTCCTAGACTTAGCCTGATAGAGAGCGATATCGGCCTTTTTTAGTAAGTCGACCACACTATTTCCCTGTTCTGGATAAAAGGCAACGCCAATACTGGAGGTTGACGAAAACGCTATCTCGCCTATGTTTACCGGCATCGCAATAAGTTCGAGTAAATAATCAAGAAAGTCCCGCGTCAGCTGTTCGTTATACCCCCGTAGAAAAAACACAAACTCATCACCGCCAAAACGAGCGCCAAACACTTCTTTGTCCAGCAACGATTTAATCCGTTCAGCGATAATTATAAGAAATTCATCACCAACATCATGACCATATGTATCATTTACCAGCTTAAAATTATCTATATCAAGAAAAACCACCGCGCCATGCCCGGCACCAGTTTCCGGCGCCGCTAATTCCTCCTGCAGCGCTTTTTGAAAAGAGTGACGGTTGGGCAAACCGGTAAGCGTATCATGGAAAGCTAATTTATTGATCGCTTCAGCTTGCTCGATTAGCTTCATATTTTTTTCAGCCATTTCGATAACTTGTTGCTGAAGCCTGATTTCGGCTGAAACAACTTTTCTAAACGCTAAAAGGCCGATCATCAAGAAGATAGTTATTGAACCAATGGTAAATAACAAGCCATTATACTTGGAATGTTGAACGATCTGCACAATGCTGTCTGTCTTTGCGGCAACGTCTCGTTCGTGAAATAACACAATGTGTTTCATGCCTTCATTTACGCGTTCCACATAGAGCAGGCTGTTTTCCATTTGCCGCTGGGCTTCGCCATAATTATTATTTTTATCGGCGGCGATAACTTGAAAAACTAACTTCTTATACCCCTCCCAGTTTTGTCTTAAATAATCGTATAACGGCAAATCTTCGTCAGAATAATTAAAATCGTAGAAATAGGCTTGATCAATTTCCTTAATTTCACTTAAAATCTGATTTTCGATATACGCCTTCTTTTCGATATTTGTCGTGGCTCTTAGCCTCGAAACTAACCACGGAACTTTACCAATCTTGGCCTGGCATTCGATTACCCGGCTTAACTGCCGTACATCGTGGTTTCGCACCTCTAATACGCCGGTTTCCACTTTTACTAACTCATCGATAAAGAAACTTCGCGAATAAAGGATAAGACCAAGCACACTGCAAAATAAAACTGCCAGAATAATTTTATTCGACTTCAAGCGAAGTACTTTCCCCCTTATAGAGCTAAGACCAACCACACCTATGTCTGAGGTCTTCACGTTATTTTAACTAATTTTATAGTTCGTTTCTCTTGACACATGTCCTGCAAAAATCCTGGCAGAATCGTCACCAATAGTCCAGCCTACTAATACTATATAATAAATATAAAATTGGGGATGAATATTGTGAAGATTACCCGGTTTCGCATGCTGATCTGCCTATTGATTCTGTGCGGCTTAATGGCGGGGTTTGCATCAACAGCTTTTGCCGCTCCCAACCTTCACTGGGAGACAGAGCAAGTTTATTATGATAATCAAGGCCGCTTGATTATCGCAGGCTATTTTTATAACAATGGTACACGAACAATCACTTGGGTCAATTGGCAAAAGATGGACGTTTATTTCCGGCAGCAAAATACAAACTGGTGGCTGCAAGCCAGCGGCATATTCAATGATTTAAATCTTACTTTGTACCCCGGCGAGTCTAGGCGTTGGACCTTTCGGATAACTAATGTAGATTACGCCTATTTCGACTATTGGAATGTCAAGTGGAATGTAAATTATCAATATCACTAAATAAAGAAAACGGATGCGTTAACTCAGCGCATCCGTTCTATTTTTTAAATGGTATTACGTTTTTAATATGATTTAGCGGTTAAGGGAGGCAATCTGCTGAACATCCTTATCGCCCCGGCCTGATAAATTCACAATCATGATATGGTCTTTTGGCAGCTTAGGCGCCAGCTCGATGGCATAGGCAAGCGCATGCGAGCTTTCCAACGCTGGGATAATCCCTTCGGTCCGCGACAATAGGTAAAAAGCATCTACAGCCTGCTTATCGGTAACGGCCGCATACTCAACCCGACCGCTATCGCGGAGATATGCATGCTCAGGCCCGACACCGGGGTAATCAAGCCCGGCCGAAATCGAGTAGACCGGAATAACCTCATTATTATCATCCTGCAGAACGTAGCTTTTAAAACCATGCAGAACCCCTACTCTCCCCAATGTCATGGTAGCAGCGTGCTGATCAGTATCAACACCTTTGCCGGCGGCTTCAACACCATAGATTTTTACACTCTCATCACCGATAAAACCGCTGAATATTCCAATCGCATTACTGCCGCCGCCCACACAGGCAACTACACTATCCGGCAGTCTGCCCTCAAGTTCCAGAATTTGCTGGCGCGCTTCGAGGCCAATACAGCTTTGAAAATATTTAACAATACTTGGATATGGATGCGGACCAACTGCTGACCCCAAAACATAAAAAGTATCATTGCAGTTTTCAACCCAATAGTTAATCGCTTCATCGACAGCTTCCTTTAGCGTCTGCGTTCCGCTCTTAACTGCGACGACCTCGGCCCCCAGCATTTGCATCCGGAACACATTAAGCGCTTGCCGCTCAACATCTTCTGCTCCCATAAAAATTTTGCATTCCATGCCGAATAAAGCCGCGGCAGTGGCGGTGGCAACGCCATGCTGACCGGCGCCGGTTTCAGCTATTACACGCTTTTTGCCCATCTTTTTGGCTAGCAGGGCTTGACCGATTGCATTATTGATTTTATGCGACCCGGTATGGTTCAAATCTTCTCGTTTCAGATATATTTTGGCGCCGCCTAATTTCTCAGTAAAACGCTCGGCATAATACATCAGCGATGGTCGGCCCACATAGGCTTTCAAATAATGCGCGAGCTCCTGCTGAAAATCAGCGTTGTTCCGGCATTCCTCATAGGCTGCGGTAAGCTCATCCAACGCAGGTACCAATTCATTAGGTACATATTGACCGCCAAACTCCCCAAATAACCCTCTCTTCTCATCGTACATCTTTTCTACCTCCAATATTTATTTGCATTTAAGACTCAAGCATGACCATGTAATTGGTATTTAGCAATATCGACAGCCTGAAACTTGACCCGTTCATACTCTTTAGGCATAGGGTAATGCGCTGTGGCATCAAAACCGACTTTTGCCGTCAGGCCGTTTTTGGTAACTGGGTTTAATTCATGCCCAAAAGCATTATTTATTAAAACGATATCGCTTGCAGGATTAAACCGGGTGCACATGGCCCATTCAACATCTTCTGCATCATAGATATCAACATCATCATCTACTACAATTACCTGCTTCAGCGGGGGAAAAGCTGCCAGTGTTGCCAAGATAGCATTGCGCTGTGTTCCCTCGTATACCTTCTTGATTTGAACAACGGCATGGTAAAAGCCGCCACCGCCATGACTAAGGTATACCCCCTTAATTCCCGGAACCTGCCGGGAAACCAAATTGTAAATATTAGCTTCACCCATCAAGCCTACCGAATTAAACACCTCCTTGCCAGGCAATAGCGTATGATAAATCGGCGACTTGCGATGACTGATAGACTTGATGTTTACAACCCAACGTTTATCGCGCTTAGCATAATAACCGGCAACTTCGCCGAAAGGTCCCTCATCCTCCCTTATGTTCGGAAGGATTTCGGCTTCGATAATAAATTGCGCGTTGGCAACGCCTTCGACATCGACTGTCCGAGCTTTGACAAGTTCGACCGGCCGTCCGAGCAGAGCGCTGGCAATCCCCAGCTCATCAGTATTTATCGGCGCCGCCGAACCAGGGACAACAGCAGCTATATAAACCGAAGGATCAATACCATTCGAAATAGTTATCTCAAGCGGTTTACCGCGGCGTTCAGCCCGTTCATAGTAATCCCGCAAGTGCCGCCCCACATCCATCAACATCGTCATACGTCTCGCGCCCGTGACCATCATCCGATGAATAGATAAGTTACGCACCCCCGTATCCGGGTCCTTAGCAATTACCACACTGCAGTCGATATAAGGCCCGCCGTCCCCAAGCGCGTGAGTCGGAATCGGGAGTTTCTCCAAATTAGGGGTTTCCATTACCACCTCAGTGGCCGGACCATGTTCCAGCACAACAGGAGCAACCGGATCTTTCTGCCAGGCGGCTACTGCCTCAGAAAATAGCAATGAAAGCTTTTCAACTGGGCAGCCAAAGATTTTGGCTAAAGCATGCCGATTCCAATATAAGCCTGTAAATACGGGATATTCATAACCATCAACGTTGTTGAAAAGGACAGCCTGTTTCCCTTCAAACTTCCGCGCCACCCCTGCCAGCTCATGCTTTGCGCTGACCATGTCTTCCACAGTCACCAGACTTTTCGACTGCTGCAAGAACTTAATACAAGCTTGTAAGTCAAAACCTTCCTGTTTGATTGGAATTGATTTGTTCACCTATACCCCCCCTAAGCAAGAAAATCAAAAAACCCCTCATCCCAAGAATAAGTTCAAGGGACGAGGGGTTAACCCGCGGTGCCACCCTAATTGGCTATGCAAAACAGCCCGGCTTGACTAAGTACAGGACCAATAGTCCGATACCCGCTTCCTGATAACGGCGGAAGATTCCGACAGCGCCTACACCAAAATCAGCTCGGGCTGCATCTCCTAGGTCCATTCGACATGACGATCAGTGCCAATCTCCCACTGCCATTGGCTCGCTGTAACTCTCTTTTCATGTGTACTCTTCCTATTCATCAATATTAAAGCTATCTGTTTAACCAGAGTATAACAATAGTTACACAGAATTGTCAATCCCCTCAAAAATTAAATATTTCCGGATTATTTTCTAAAAAGTTTACATTGTTACACTTTTCCATTGACAAAGTCGTCGATAAGTGTAAAAATGTATTAAAGTTACTTCGTCCTGCAGGCGTATATAACGTGAAAACTTTAATTTGTAAAAAATGATGATTGGGAAAAAGCAAATCTATTTTTTGTTGCAGAGAGCCGGTGGTTGGTGAAAACCGGTACAGATATTTTTGCGAAGCTCACCCATGAATTCTTTTGCTGAGAGTAATCCTATTTTAGGCAAAAGCGTGCAGCCGCGTTAAGGTTATCAGTCAGTTTTTATAACTTACTGAGTAATGAGCCTAATATAGGGTGGTACCGCGATAATATCGCCCCTATTGACAATGTGTCAATAGGGGTTTTTTTATTCTCGATAATCGGGATCAATCAAAAACTATGGCGAGAGGAAGATAAGTATGGGAAGTCAAAAAACAGGTCCAATCGGCACGGCCTTTGCGATGGCTGCTGTCTGGTTTGCAACGCATAGCGGCGGGGGGTTTGCCACCGGCAACCAAGAGGTTAACTTCTTTGTAAAGTATGGCTGGGTTTCAGTCTTTCTGCCAATCATTGCTATGCTAATTTTAGGCTGGGGACACCGTAACGCGCTTGTCTTAGCTAAAGACTTTAAAACCTATGATTATAAGAGTTTTGGTGATGCGCTTTTTCACCCCTACGAAAAATATTTTTCCGGCGTATTTGAATTTGGCT
This sequence comes from Veillonellaceae bacterium, assembly GCA_012523975.1. Taxonomy (NCBI): domain Bacteria; kingdom Bacillati; phylum Bacillota; class Negativicutes; order Veillonellales; family Veillonellaceae; species Veillonellaceae bacterium. The sequence continues at coordinate 30,479 of JAAYSF010000042.1, read as the reverse complement.
TTATTATGTTAATTGCTTGCGGGGTAAGTACTTCCATCGCCGGAGCAGGCGCTCTGTTGAAAAGTTCATTGGGTATTCCTTACGGAATTGGCATTGTCGCTGTCGGAATTACCTTGCTGTTATTGACCATCTTTGGGAGCAATCTGATTATTAAAGTCTTAAAATACAAAACGTATTTCCTGATCGTTACTTTGCTGATGCTCTGCGTTCTGGGTATTCAAATGGGCGCTTTTAACTTCCAGCACATTATGACAACCCGAGAAGCCTTTGGCACCAATTTTGGCGATGCAGTTTGGTACAGTCTAATCTATATCGGCTTTCAAGCCTTTACTGTTCTGCCCATCATTTCGGTATCGCATAACATCAAAACTACGAAAGAATGCAATATGTTTATGCTGTTTGGCACCCTGTTAAACGGCGTCTTCTTGGCAGTTATCTGTATTATGTTGCTAGGGTTCAGTCCTGAAGTGCTTAAGCAGACCCTTCCAGTCTACTATGTTACAACTGAGCTTGGCATACCGTGGCTGAAAATTTTATACAGTGTTATACTGTTTGTGGCTTTGCTTGGTACTGGAATATCCTTAGTGTTCTCCTCAGTAGCCCGCTTCGAACCAGTCCTGGTTAAAAAGAATATCTTAAACAGCCTACGTGCTCGGAGAATCGCTATTTCTTTCATTACTATCGCAATATGCACTGGCATCTCGGTATTTGGCTTAACTAATATCGTTGTTAAAGGTTACGGTTCGGTTGGTTATATTGGCTTACTCTTTGTTCTGCTTCCGGAAATTGTCGTCGGTACAATCAAAATCAGAAAGAATGCTAAAATGCGCAAAGAGCAGGGCATAAGCGAAGCAGTTTAATACTCTAATAAAAGGCTCCGCAGACTAAAAACGTCTGCGGAGCCTTTATTATGCCTAATTGAATTCTAAACCCTAAATTGGCTGACGGCCTCCTGAAGGTCCTGGGCCAGCTTGGAAAGACTTTGACTGGAAGAAGCAATTTCCTGCATACAGGCTGATTGTTCTTCTGTAGCGGCTGATACCGATTGGGCCTGCCCAACTGCCGCTTTACTCAGTTTGTCTATGTCTTTTACCGAGGCGACTATTTGTTGACTGCCGCTAGCCATTTGCTGCATAACAGCCGAAATTTCTCTTACTTGCCCTGATACACCTTCTACCAACCCAACAATTTCTTCAAAGGCCTTTCCGGCTACAGTAACAACTTCGGTCCCTACTTTAACTTCACGCGTACCTTCATCCATAGCTACAACAGCTTTATCGGTATCGTCCTGAATTTCACTAATCAATTCCGCTATTTTTTTGGCTGCCTCTTGTGATTGCTCAGCCAACTTACGGACTTCTTCGGCGACAACGGCAAATCCTCTTCCCTGCTCACCCGCCCTGGCTGCCTCGATGGCCGCATTAAGGGCCAGTAAGTTCGTTTGCCCGGCTATACCCGATATCGTATCAACGATCTGCCCGATTTCCTTCGATCTCTCACCCAATTTTGCAACGACTTGCGCAGAATTGTTAACAGTTGTTTCAATATTAGCCATCTGATTTATGGCTTTTTCTACCGATGTATTGCCTTCTTTGGCTTTATTAGCAGCTTGCGCTGAATGGGCGGCTACCTGGTTAGAAGTAGCTGCTGCCTGCTGAATCCCGGCAGACATTTCTTCAACAACGGCAGTTGTTTCATCAACAGCCTTTAATTGCTGTTCTGCACCATAGGCAACTTCATTGATATCTCCGGCAACCTGCGTAACAACTGTGGCCGACTGCTCAGCGCTGGCCGTCAATTCTTCCGAAGATGCTGCGACATGCTCAGCCGACTCTTGTATGTTGCGGAGAACTTTACGCATGTTTTTATTTAATGTATCAAATGCCTTTGCCATATCACCAAGCTCATCTTTGCGCTCCATAAGTGACGCATCAATATCCTTTGAATAATCACCGTCAGCCATCTCCATCGTCCGTTCACGAAGGCTGGCAATCGGCTTGGTGAAGAGATTCCCCAAATAGAATGCAAGCAGAACTGATAATACAAGCGAAATTACGCAGAACAATACCTGCATCATTATTTGCGCTTTTAACTGACTTGCTAGCTCCTGCGTCTTTACAGCAACAAATTTATCGATATCGTCTGTCCAGTTACCTGTGCCGACAACCCAGTCATATGGCTCGAACAACATGGAATATGCACGTTTAGGCGACTCCTGGGTTTCATTAGGTTTGGGAAATGCGTAGTCAGTATAGCCGCCGCCCGGTTTCTTCCCGTTTTCAAGGAACCCTTGAATAAAGTGATATCCTTTCGCATCTTCAGCATCAATACGCGATTTTCCTTCCGTATCCTGGCCAAGCAAGACGACATTTACGCCTTCCGTAGTATCTATCCAGAAGTAATTACCATTATCGAACCGGAGGTTTCTAACGATGTCAGCGCCGCGCTTTTTGGCATCAGCTTCCGAAAGCAGCCCTTGTTGCTGCTGATTGTAGACGTCCTGCAGTAAACTTACCGCCGTTTCTACCTGGAGCTTAATACTGCGGTCAAACTGCTCATAAAGAAGGGTGCGATACTGATTCACCGTCTTCTCATTGTCATCGATACTCCTGTAGATGTTGTAAACACCAACTAGCAGCGATCCAATCAATCCGGTTAATATCATTGCCAATATAATTTTGTGCTTAATCGAGTTAATCTGCATCATGTCGCCTCCTTAATGTTTTGATAAGACTAGTGTGTTTCAGCCTCCTTACTCTTTGAAACCCATGCCTAAAAAAAAATTCAGGCTTCTGCCTGGGAGCGCGGAATTTCACGGTGGTATAACATATTCGCAACCTGGCAGTCATCGACAATTCATCTTTAGACCCATAGTTTTGCGTCCTTATCTTTCGATAAGTTTGGCAAGTGTAAAATTTTTAGACAAGTTAAATCTGAGTTGACTTAATTTTACAGCTTTTTAAAAATTTTGTCAATATTTCCCGATATTAATGTATATTTTGTAGGATTGTCAATTTACCCGCTGACCAAAACGCTTGATAAGCTTGCCTAAGCGAGTCTCACGCTATCCCTTCCTACCCTGAATATAGACCTGAATTGGAGAAGTATGCTCCGGCTCTAAGGTACGAAATTGCAGCCTGGCATAACGAGTAATTGTGTCAGGCATTAGCACTTCAATCCCGTTTGGAGGGATTATTTGTGGTGGAACGTTGTCACTCCAATCATGGCCATTCAAACTAAGCTGTAAAGAAGCCTCAACCGGGAAATCGCCGCTATTGTGCAACTCATAAGTATAGTTAAAAATCAAAACATCGAGCGCCGAAGAATATGTATATTCATTGGTAGCCAAAAAGTCTTCCCTCACATCTAAAGTTGGCTCACAGCCAGGTTTGTCCGGCTGCGCATAATGAACTTCGAGAACAGGCCAACAACGGGCATCGTCCCATTCACGGCTGCAAAACCCAGCGCGCCCGCCACTAGTTTCATCGCTTACTCTAATGAGTACCCCGAAGTTTGCCTCTGCCCCGCTGTACCAATTAGCAGCTAATGACGTTAGCCGAAAGGCTACAGCCATGCCCGGCTTCCCCTTAAGTTCAATGACATCTACAGGGCATTCAGCAATCAGCGGGTGACGCCGCCAGGATATCTTCTTAGGATTATATTTAGAAATCACCTGATACACTTCGATTTTAGTATCTGCGGCCAGTTCGCACAGCGATAAATATAACTTCATTTGTACATTAACAATCGGCAAACACTGCGGTAACGAAGACATATCAAATATTAGCAGGGTACGATAATATTTTCCTTTATGCGCCCCGATTAAGAGTTGTTCATCATAATAACAGCGCTTCGGGCTGGTTGGGCCACTGCTAACGATATATGTATCGACAATTGGCGGTTTTATATATATTACCCCATGCTATCACCCCTATCAATATCATATTCCGGCAATGAAAATAGGTGAATAGCATACTTATGCTAACCTAATATGTAACGTTTACAATGACCTCTCCATATAATGAATACAGGATGACTTATTATCCTTCGAATAAAGTAAAGGAGTTGTAATTATGGCTAACTTAAAGGTTTTACAAGATCAACCTGAAAAGTTAAAAAGCCAACTTTATGGTTTCGACGGCACAAATGTAGTGCCATTACTGGCAGATGAAACTGGCAGAACTAACATCCGTCTTCTTACTAATGCCGACACCGTGACTGCTGTAGCAAACGACCTAGATATACGTGATCTGGCCAATACAACTGATAGCGTCTCTGTATACGGTAATGACGGCACCCAAAACCGCATCATTAAAACTACCGAAACTGGTCAGCTTGATATCAGGCCGCTGACGAGCAGCGATAATGTTACAGTTACTGCCACCGACCTCGACATCCGTGATCTGGCTAATACAACCGACAGCGTCGCAGTATACGGTAATGACGGCACTCAAAACCACATCATTAAAACTACTGACACCGGCCAGCTTGATATCAGACCGCTGACAAGCGATGATACCATTACCGCTGTCATGAGTATTGCCCACACAGAAACTGACTTGGGGGCCTTCGCCACAACGGATACCTACACCGGCACGCCCGGTCAAGACGTCAGCGTTTGGCGCACCTTTACCTTCTTTGTAGAAAACACTTCAGCAGAAGCAAATTCGGCAGTTTTTAAACTACAAATCAGCCCGGATAATACTAAATGGGTAGACGACAGCGCCGAAGTAACCTTAGATCAGGGAGCATTTAATATTGCATCAACTTCACATTATCTTCGCTACGCACGTGTTGCCTACAAATCCCAAGCCCCCGGGCAATCTGCGAATTTAAACATAACCTTTCAGGCTCAGGCTTAAAGCCTGCACAAAAAGACTCCGCAAGCTTTCTGGCTTGCGGAGTCTTACTTATGGGGTAGGGAGATCAAGCTCATACCAGATTACAGTTAAATCAGCAAAAAGCTGTACATCGGCTGCTGGATTCAACAAAAACATAGAAACTCCTATAAATTGCCCGGGTGGTACTATAATTTCCCCATCAAACCTTTCCGAGAATCGCCCTTCATCGTTTATGAAGAGGACAAGATCTGTTCCTAAGATGTTATTGGCTCTTTCAGTTTGAACTACACTCGTACCGTCGGCAAAAGCAAGATTCAGCACTCGTTCCTCAGCGGCCACTTCTACAGTAGCGGTTGGGTTTTTTCGTATGGCAACTCGAATACCTGGATTGTTAGTTGGAACATCCTGATCAAGCACATTGCCGCCAATTATTTTATGCAGATACATGAGCCGTCCGGAGTTTGCCGGATTGCGGAGAATAAACCCGCGGTTGGATTCAGTAAGATCAAAACCGCCTGCTACGGAAAATAATCGGCCGATTTGCGACTGTGTACTGGCGCTTGGCAGTGCTGCTGTTACATTATGCATATCTGTCCTAAGTGTCCGAATCCGGTTGTCAACACCCTCGCCACAGACCCGGATACTGTCATTAGCACAGGTTAGCGAGCGATTGCCTATTTCAGCAACCATATTTTCGATACTGCGGACCTCAGTTTTTATCTCATTTAGGCCAAATATTTCATTAGTAAGCAGGTTATTAGTCAGTCCAGTATTGTTTTCGATAATTCGGATCTCATTCTTCAACTCAGGGATACCAAAAGTCGCATTGTTTAGCAGATCGTTGATTTCGATGATTTCATTTTTAATTTCATTTAAACCGAAAACCTCGTTGCTAAGCAATTCCTCAATATCTCGTACTTCGTTTTTGATTTCTTTAAGCCCAAAAACCGAATTGCTGACAATATCATTAATTTCGATGATTTCTTCTTTTATTTCTTTCAAACCGAATTTAGGGTTATCCAATTTGGCCTCAATTTTACGAATTTCATCGAGCAGTTTACAGAGAATGATGCGGTCTTTGATACCACTGGAATGGTCGTTGGTACACTCTAAAACACAGTCTATGGTATCCTTAAGTTCACTTAAACAGGTGATTATATCAGCGACCTCTTTTGGATCACAGCACGGCGAAAACTTTTTACGCTCGTCCTCGCGAGTATTATCCATTAACATACCTCCTTATACACTCCACTAGTATATAATATGTGTTATGAAACTGTTCTGTGAGAAAAGCGAAATGTAATAAAAAATAAGGTCTGGAGCACATTTTTAAAAATGCGTTCCAGACCTTGTCTTTTTTATGGTGCGCCCGGGAGGACTCGAACCACCGGCACGCAGTTTAGGAAACTGCTGCTCTATCCACCTGAGCTACGGGCGCACGTATTTAATACAAAAGACATTATAACAAATCAATGGTATGTTGTCAAAGACCATTGATTTCATTGGGTTTAATGGTACAGGCAATTGTTCAGCACCTAATCGGTTAAGCGTTCTTCCTACATGATGACAGGCTCTACCTAATTCGGCGCAAATGGATATCTTTATTAACGCATTTAATCGGAAACTGGGATTGCTACAAACTTTTCAGATAGCTTCTTCTTTTGCTTCTCTTCGTACATGAGCTTATCGCTATGCTGAATAAACTCATATACATTTCCAAATGAATCATCATATATTGCTATACCGCAACTAAATTGGATACGGTAAGCTCTGTCATTGCTATCATTATATTCATCAATTTTATCATGTAGTATTTTAACATACTGCTCTAATCTTTCTCTTCTTTTCTCATTCAGCAATAGAATAAATTCGTCACCGCCCCAACGGATGGCAAAACCTATTTCGCCAAAAACTTCTTCCAGTTTTCTGGCAAAGAACTTTAATACTTTATCACCCTCCTGATGACCATAAACATCATTAATTTTTTTAAAGCCATCTAAGTCAATATTGACCACTGACAAAGTAATATCGCTTTTTCTGTTCCAAATTGAAATGTATTCCTCATAAGCCATTCGATTACCTAACCCTGTTAGTGGGTCACGTTTCGCCTGTTCGTGCATAATGTAAATATAGTTAATAACGACTGCAAGCCCTATACTATTCCAAATCGTTAAATAAATGAAATAATACAATTGAAAAATTGACAGCACAGCAGGAAAAAGCGTGAGCGAGCCCAGTATGATTAGTTCTTCTTTGCTCACTTTCTCATGATTATCATATAAAAACAGTAAGTGTATTATGTAATAAAAAAAGCTTGTCATTGGTGAAACAAAGAATAAAGGCCCCCGCACATATAGGTTTTCATCAGTTATGCTAAAAATTAAATTAAAATGATAACTACCTAACGATAAAATACCATTAATAATAAACGGAACTGCAAGCCAACCAAACGTCTTTATAGATATTTTTTTGAACTTATTTATTTTTTTATAAGCGTATAGCATTGCAACAATTGGCACTACTGGCGTTAATGTGAATCCTAATGTATCAACCAATTTATGTACAACAATGTAATTAATATACTCACTAGAATTTAATACCACACTTAAAATTTCCAATATCAATATAAATGTCGTTAAGCATATTAATATCCAAAACAGCCTATGAGCTTTTTCTTTTCTATTTAGCCTAAAACAACCATGCACAACAATGCTAAATAATAATATTACCATAAAAATATTCAACTGAATTGCAAGGATTGTATTAATCGACATCACTTCCTTCAATAGCTACAGCTATGAACATCTCAATAAATGAAAAAACCAGACGTTTAGTCTGGCAAAAATCATTTTGGCTCGACCAAAACGGCAACCTGACCGTCATAATACCCAATGGTATCTTAGACTCATGGCTTTGCGTCCTTACTTTTCAGTAAGTTTGCCAATATTTACTTAAGATAATTTTAACTCTTTTTTACAAATTAATCCACATAAATATTGTATTTAAGCCTATTTGGGAGTTAATAAATTAAGCCGAATTAGAGTTTAGCATAACGGCAGATGGCCCAAATCGGCACTTTGGCAGTAATTTGGGCAATAAAAACAATGGTTCCAAGGAAAAAACCTTGGAACCATTGTTTTTGGAAACCGCTGCTCTATCCACCTGAGCCATTGGCGCAAATTAACGTTAATTAGTATAACACCTTAATTACTGTGAACCAATTGGAAGACAATTTCAATCGACTTCTAAACACCATCATCTAGCTTGCAGCATAAAATGAAACAAAGACATAGAAAGGAGACATAAATAAGTGGACGGCGTCGAAGCATATCAGAATCTCACAAAAAATAAATTCGGTTTCTGGAACTATGGCCCAAGTTCCGTAAAAGCAAGACTCGACAGCACGGATATTGTTATTCCTTACGTTCAGCCTAAACCGATAATTGGTAAAGACAGCAAGTTATTCGTAATAGGCTCTTGCTTTGCCCGTGAGCTAGATTTCGCGCTGGCTAAGCGGGGCAGGCTCTGCCTCCACACTTTAGAATATAAGCACCAGGCAGAAACAACCTTGCGAAATCGCGGCTGCTCTATTGAGGAATACGGCATTAGCAAGTACAACTGCTTTTCTGTCTTGAATGAATTAAGATGGGCCTTGGATAAGAAGTTTCGGTTTCCTGAAGAGGCTATTGTTCAAGACCCTCGTAATGGCCTTTTCGTAGATTTGCATGGCGGCGGCGGAACCCGTATTTTTAATGGGGTACCGGACAAATTAGATGCTCTGCAGTATCGCCAAGCCCTGATGACCAATGTTTTTAAGAAAATTACCGAATGTGATGTTATTCTGATTACACTCGGCGTAGCTGAGGTCTGGTTTGATAATAAAACAAAATTATATATTAATATTTCCCCTACCAGCAGCATAAGTGAAAACTACCCGAACCGTTTTTCATTTGAAGTATCGACCTTTAATCAAAATATGGCTGCCCTTGAGGAAATTTATACGCTTTTAAAGCAGCATTGCCGGCCCGGCTTCCGTATAATCGTAATGATGGGCCCTAGTCCGCTATATGCTACTTTTACGAACAGGGATATTCTAACTGCTAACACTTATTCAAAAGCTATGCTGCGTACCGCGGCTGACTGTTGGGCTCAAGCCCATGAAGAAATCGAATACTTCCCCAGTTTTGAAATGGCGATGAATTCTCGCCGGGAAACGGTATGGCGCGATGATGCCATCCATTTACAGCCAAGCTTTACTCTGGCGATTATTGACCATCTATTAAGCGTATATGATGCTTGAGCTTATAGTCTACACTAAGGGAAGGAGAAAACTATGCGAATCCTTATTTGGTGTACGGTAATTTCTATTGGGGGCGGCTCCCGATTATTAACTAATCTGCTTAAAGCCTTCGCCAGCAATCCTGAGGTAGCCTCTATATCGTTGGTAATATCCTCAGAAACACAATTCAAGGAGCGGACAGCAAATATCGATAGTTCAAAAATTAATATCGTATATTGGGAAGATTCGCCCGCCTTCAATAATTATATAAATGAAGCCGACGTGGTCTACTGTTTTTGGCCGCATGGCCAGGCCTGCCCAAAAATTAATAAACCTTATGTAATAACCTACCATGATACTACCATCCTCGACCATGTGCCCCCCTTTGTTACCGGCTCCTTTACCCGACAATATTGGGAAACCTCAAAAGACTGGCTAGATACGGTCACTAAAATTGTTGTTTCTTCCGAACATGTAAAAAGTCGGCTAATTGCGCATTTTGGTGAAAAGTGCCGTGAAGCGGCTGTAGTTCCCCATGCTATATCGCCTGCCAAAGCCTTCGCTGACGTCCCTACGGAAACAGGACTAAACTTACCCGCAGAATATATCATTTATCCGGCTAATACCTCCCCGCACAAAAACCACTACAACCTTTTACTTGCCTATTCTAAATTTGCCCAGCGCAAAAAGCTCCCGCTTGTTTTGTTCGGTTACCTTACCGATCAGTTGCGTAAGCAGCCTCCGGAGTGGCCGGAAATAGCTTACCTACCTACTTTGACATCACTGATTAAGCGGGTTGGACTCGAAGTTGATAAAGATTTATATCCTCTCGGCTATATAGGCGACAGCCTAGTTACGCCATTAATAAAAAAGGCCAAGGCATTAATTATGCCCAGCCTTTCTGAAGGTGGCGGCAGTTATCCGGTAGAAGAAGCCCTTAATCTGGGCATCCCGGTACTATGTTCTGATATCCCCGTTATGAGGGAACAATTAGCCAAACGCAGCGCTAAAGTGATTTGGTTCGATCCTGAATCATATGAATCGATTCTAGCCGCCCTTGACCGGTTAGTTACCAAATACGACAAGTACAAAAAATCAGCCGTTAAAGGCTCCTCAGATATCACCTATAATTGGGATGACGTCGCCCGGCAATACCTGGATGTTTTCCGCTCAGCCATCAATGATTTCAACTCCGAGAATAAATAGCCTGCAAATATTCTTTGGCAACCTCCTGCCAGCTTCTTTTTAAAAAGCCGCTAAATGCGGCTTTTTGTTGTGAAATATGGCCGCTGCCTAGCTGCAAGGCTGCTATCGCTTCTTTTATACTCGCGGTCGAATAGGGATCGAAAGTGATTAAATGTGCCGTACTTTCGATCACCTCAGTAACAACCGGTATTCTGCCAAAAGCCACAGGGGTATCCATCGCAAGCGATTCAAATATGGGAAACGGGCAGCTGCCTTCAAAAAGCGTCGGTATTATCGTGCCTGACGCATAGCGGTAAAGGGCCGGTATATCGTTAGACGGCAGTCGGCCTAAGAACCGTACTAGCGCACTGATTTCACTAGGATACCGTTTTAAAACCGACGCTATCTCTTGACAGTTTGGACTGGTCTGATAATTGTCGGTTATGGCCAACTCAATTTCAGAACCCTGGCCTTCCGCGCTCCGACGAAATTGTAAAAAGGCATCAATTAGCCTGGCATGATTTTTATGCAGCCGAATAACTGACGGATAAACGATATACCGATTAGCCAACTGATATTTTACTTTAAACTCGCTTTCAGGCGTTACTTTTGCAAGGTCAGCTTCCCTGAGGATTGGGGCCGGCCTTATAAGCCGGACTTTATCTGCTGGAAGCTTTAAGTATGATAAACCTTCATTATCTCTAACGTACTCAGAACTAAATACTACCATCTCAGCTTTCTCAGTTATGGCTCTGGCCAGATAGTCGATGCGGCGGCAAAAATCGGGGTAGATATTATAATATCCTTCTCTGAAATGAATATATACAAGGTCGTGTAAACATACGATTATTGGCTTCCGTAGTTTAAGCGCAAGTTCCATTCCGACGTAGGGTACCACCCACACATCAATATCGCGTTCCTCAATCAATTTTATATCCTGGAAATCGTTTATTTGGATACTATCTTCAAAAGAAGCTGCTACTTGCGAAAAGATTTCTCGCACTTCAGCAGCATTCTCTTGATTCGTGCTTACGCTTATTTTTAGATTAGCATCAACGCCCAGCAAGCCTTCAGCGAGGCGAACTGCGTAGCGCATAATGCCTTCGCCTGATAAAGCTACTTTTCCCTCATAGCCAAGAAAAATTCCAATATTCATGGTAATCACCGAACCATAATTCAGTTTCTGCTTACAAGCGTTCAACAGCCCTGATAAGACAGTTGCATACATACTCAACTTCACGTTCCGAAATATTAGCATGCGTTGGTAAGTTTATTCCGCTGCGTGCAATCAACTCAGCGACCGGGTAAGATTGCCCTTCCGCAAGTCTGCTATACGGCGGCAATAAATGGATAGGGTAAAACACCGGCCGAGTCTCAATATTGGCATCGGCAAGGTCTTTCATGACTTCATCCCGGAAAACGGCTAATTCCGGCGGCAATAAAATTGTATAGAGCCAATAAATATTTTTTGCCCAGGGCTGCCGCGGCGGTAAAATGATTTTTTCATTCCCCGCGAAATACTGCTCATAAAAGGCGGCAACTTGCAAGCGCCGCTCAATATGCCAGTCGATTTGTTCCAGCTGCCCCAGTCCAATAGCGGCCTGAATATTGGTCATTCGATAGTTATAGCCGATACAGGTATGCCAAAACCGTTTCTTGGTGTCCATTCCTTGACTTTTCAGTAAGTTAATTTTTTTTGCCGCTTGATCATTATTGGTTGTAATTATCCCGCCTTCCCCGGTGGTAATCACTTTATTCCCATACAGGCTAAATACTCCGATATCGCCGATTGAACCGACTTTATTCCCATTATATTGAGCGCCATGCGCCTCGGCAGCATCTTCAATAACAAACAAATTGTATTTGCGGGCAATCTTCATAACTTGATCCATATCGACCGGGTGACCATACAAATGAGTTACGATTATCCCTTTGGTGCGCGCTGTAATCTTGGCTTCAATTGCTGCGGCATCAATATTCCAGGTTGCCATTTCTGAATCAATAAAAACTGGAGTTGCTCCGCAATAGCTAACAGCGTTTACAGTAGCGATATAGGTTAAGGTCGGTACGATTATTTCATCACCAGACCTAATATCATAAGCCAATAAGCTGAGATGGAGCGCCACCGTTCCGTTACTGACCGTTATCGCATGCTTAGAGCCGATATATTGGGCAAACTTATTCTCGAACTCCTCGATATACCTTCCCTTTGACGAAATCCATACTGACTCCAAGCAGTCCATTACATACTTGACTTCATTTCCAGCAAACGCAGGTGCTGCCACAGGTATAAAGTCCACAGTCTACACCCCTTTTCCATTTAATGTAAACCCACTCAATCTAAGTGGCGAATGATTCTAGCCGGAACGCCATAAGCGACTACCCGGTCGGGAATCGCCGAAACTACAACAGACCCGGCCCCGATTATGCTCCATGCCCCAATATCGATACCGGGCAACACAGTTGTACCCGCACCAAGCAAAGTTCCCGCCCCTACCGACACTCCGCCTGCCAGCGTACATCCCGGAGCGATATGACAGTGCTCCATTACTCTACAATCATGATCAATTGAGGCTTTGGTATTGATAATTACATTTTCTTTTACCATACAATCAGCGTTGAGTACCGCACCCGGCATAATTGCCGCGCCCGTAGAAAGATGAACTGTGGCTGCTATGACAGCCGAGGGGTGTGCTATGCTGACAATGTTGAATCCTAGTTTCTTTAGAATTTCATATAAATCCGCCCGCCGCTGATTATCGCCAATTGCAATAACAGCATTGCGTAGCCCGTTTCGAAAAAAGCTTTCCAACTGGCTGTCATCGCCAATAATTGGTATTCCATTAAGATGTTGGCCCATGCGGTCTCTTCGGTCAATAATCCCTACCAGCGTAAAGGTCTTTTGTTGCGCCAATATATCAATTATTACTTTTGCATGACCGCCGCCGCCAATAACAAGCAAATCGTTGCTATGGAACATATGCACTCCACCTAGTTATTAATTTAATACCGTCTGAATAATGCTAATATATTCGCGGGCTACATCTTGCCATGTACGATCCGGAATTCTAAACTGCCGGTCACTGCAAAGCTTTCTATTTTGCCATAACCGGCATATTGCTTTCTCCATATCCTTTACTGAATAAGGGTCAAAGGATATCACTTCTTTGGTTTTGGGTATCACTTCCCACACAACAGAGATATCACTGAAAGCTACCGGCGTCCCAACTATTGACGACTCCAGGATGGGAAATGGACAGCTTCCTTCAAATAAGGTTGGAACAATCGTCCCTGCAGCATACGAATATAAAGACGGCATCTCGTTTGCAGGAAAGCGGCCGGTAAACACAATGCTGTTACGAACTGTTTCATCCAAGCACTTAGGGGCTAACTCTTTGATTTCGTGCATGTCTGGGTAATGTAAAAAGTTATCAGTCATTATCAGCAGGAGATTAGTATCATATCCTTTGGAGCTATTTCTGAAATTGATAAAAGCTTCGATAAGGCGGTAATGATTTTTGTAATAGCGCATTGCCGAAGGATAGACAAAGTATGGCGTAGTAAAGCCATACTTTTTGCGGAAGGCGGCCTCTTCCATTATGCCGAAAGACTGATATTCCTCCAGGGGAGAGGCTAATCTTACAGTTTTAACCTTGTCAGGCGGCAGTTTAAGATAGCGAAGCCCCTCATTTTCTCTTACAAAATTTGAATTACACACAACAGCGGCAGCATTTTGCGCTAAATACGGAACAACGGTATCGATTAGCTGCGAATGATTATCCTGTGGCCGCTCAGGAAAATGGATATAACCTAAATCATGCAGACAAAGAATAAACGGTTTATTTAATTGAAGGGCCTTCCATAACCCGGCATTAGGAACAATCCAAATGTCTACGGCTGCATTAGCGTTAACTAATCCCACGTCATCGACTGCAATAAAGTTGATTCTGGTTCCATATCTACGCCCTACATGTGAGAATGCTGTTACAGCTTCCTCAAAGTTAACCGTATCAGTGACTAAAATAATTTCGAGCTGACTATCAACCGCTAGTAGTCCGTCAGCCAGTCTGATCATATGTCGTCCAATACCCTCAGCAGTCAGTTGAGCACGAAACCCGCAAACCCAGAATATCCCTATACGCAGCATAATACTAACTCCTTTGGCCGGAAATAGTGAAGTGATCTTCTTATGCTATTATATGTACCCTTAATTTTATCGGTGAATATACTTATGGAGACTAAAAAAACCGCTAGCGTGTAACTTTTACCATAAAGACTTATAAGGGCCGCCGGAGGACGGTTATTTCTTTTTTTATAAAACTGCTATGAAAACGAAAAAAGAGCTTTACGAAAACCTCGTAAAGCTCTTAAATATCAATGGCGACCCCGGCAGGATTCGAACCTGCGACCTTTTGATTCGTAGTCAAACGCTCTATCCAGCTGAGCTACGGAGTCATATATATTTATTTGGTGAACAAAAAGCATTTTATCACACCCACTATTTAAAGTCAAGCATTAACTTGTTCTAATGTAACTTGGTTATAATCAACAGCCTATCCACAACGAAAATACCGCAACGAAAATGATTTACCGACATTTCCACAATTTTATCCACAGCCAGTGACTAACTTTTATCGGTTTTCACAGGATTTTTCCACAATATCCACGATGGAATTGTTAACTTATCCACAGATAAGTGGTTTTTGTGGATACTTTTGTGGATAAGACTCCTGTCCTAGGCCTTCTGGCTGATAGGAAGCCCCTATTGCGGCAGTTTACCGCGTAAACTTATCCACAACGGTTGTGCGGAATACTAATAAGCCTTTCGTGAGGTGTGTGCCATGGAAATAAAGATACCTAGTCCTTTTGGACTAGGTATCTTTATAAATCGCCAGCTAAGCCGGACGGCTCCAGTCAACATGAACGTCAGTGGCTTCCCACATCCGGGTAAGCGCTAGCTTAAAGCTTTCAACATCTTGCGACGCTATAACCTGTCGAGCTTCAAAATCACGAATATCCGCGCCCGCAACGGCGATAGTATGTTCCTTGGCCAGATACTCCTCAGCCTCGCGACGTTTAGCATCATTAGCTAGTTTAACTTTAATCGTCTTAGTTTCAAGGTTGTATTCAACAAAACCATTGTCATTGCCATAATGAACAGCTACGCGATATACATCTGCCATAAGTACACCCACCTTTACAAAATAGAACGGCTAAAAATTCTCATATGAACTCATTATAACAAGCAGAACAGTTCCAACGCAAGTACGAGTTGGTTTTTATGGTAATATGAGGTTGTTTAGGAACAGGAACAATTGGTAGTATGTTTGCATTATACTGGTAACGGGGTAAAATAAAGGTATATAGAAAAATTAGGAGGCCGCCATGTTTGCTTCACTTAAAAACTCTGCTGCTAGTTTGAGCTTGATAACAAAGTTTGTCCGTCAAGTATTCCCCTTGGTGAACGCCGAGCTTGCCCATTGGCGCCATTACGCCGAACAAAATGGCTGTCATGAACTGCGCGAACAGGCTCTTGCCAGCATCAGGGATAAAAAGTTTCATTGTCAGGGCGGCAGCGTCTATAGTTTATACCGCGGAGTATCAACTCCGGATTTCGTACGGCTAGTCGTTGCCCTTCAGACCATCAGCGACTATCTTGACAATCTATGTGACCGGGCCGGCGTTGCCGATGAACTGGCATTTCGCCAGCTTCATCTGGCCATGACCGATGCACTCGACCCGGGCAGTCGTGATAATGACTACTACCGGTTTTACCCCTTTAAAGATGATGGCGGTTATCTTAAAGAACTTATAAAAACTTGCCGTCAAGAAGTAGCTAAGCTGCCTTCCTATCACCTAGTAAAGGCTGACGCGTTAAAATTTGCTTCTTTATATAGTGAATTACAGACCTATAAACACCTTGACCTTGCTATCCGGGAGGACAAGATGAAGACCTGGATAGACCCTTACCTTAGAAACTATCCTGAAATCAGCAATTGGGAGTTTGCGGCAGCCACTGGCTCTACTTTAGGGATGTTTATGTTGTGCGCCGCCGCCAGCGATCCCAATCTTAAACCTTCCGATGCTGCCAAGTTTGCCAGCGCCTATTTCCCTTGGATTAACGGGCTCCACATTCTGCTCGACTATTTTATTGATGCTGCCGAAGACCTGGCGAACGGCGATCTTAATTTTGTTGCTTACTATAAAGACCACCAAGAAACGCTAACCCGCCTAGAACTTTTTACCAAGCAGGCTTTGGCGCAGGCTGAGTATATCCCCGAACCAATATTCACAACAACTATCATTCACGGACTATTGGCAATGTATCTTTCCGATCCGAAAACCGAACGCCCCGCTGAACAGGCCATCCGTGCTGCGCTTTTGGAAACCGGCGGGATTTATACTGGTTTGGTATATCAATTGTGCCGCTTACTTAGGAAAAAATCCATCTTGTAAGCTATGCTCATTGTTGGCATCTTGGGGAAGATTACTATTTATGCCTTATTAGTTTCGGCGGCCGCCTTAATTAAGGCTACTGCAAGTTCGGCCCCTTGGTATAATTCTTCTTCCTTAATATATTCCTCAGTTGTATGCACCTTGCTCATGCCCATGCCCATTACGGCTGTTGGTATTCCAAAACTGTTAAACACATTGGCATCACTGCCGCCACCTGTCGCTTCAAGCTGGGGCTTAAGGTTGATGCTTGCAGCCGCTTTGACCGCCAAGGCTACCGGCTGCGAATCTTCCTTCAAGGCGTAGGCCACGAAGTCCTCAATGATTTCAACTTCTGCTTTGGCGCCATTTTCTTGGGCTACTCGCTCAAAAGTCGCTTTCATATCCTGAGTGACCTTTTGTAATTTGTCCATATTATGACTGCGAGCCTCGCAGACAATCTCCACCCGGTCAGGTACAACATTGGTTGCCTGGCCGCCTTTTATTATGCCGACATTAGCCGTTGTTTCCTCATCAAGCCGCCCCTGTTTGAGTTGAGCCAAAGCCTTGCCGGCGACTACTATGGCATTTATGCCTTCTTCAGGAGCGATACCGGCGTGGGCAGTTTTACCTTTGACGGTAACCTTAATTGTGTTTTCCCCCGGAGCCTTAATAATAATCTTGCCGGGCTCGCCGCTTGAATCAAGCGCATAAGCAAAATCAGCCTTAATCCATTCGCGGTCAATATTTTTAGACCCGCATAGTCCGCTTTCTTCCTGAACAGTAAAAACAACTTGCACATCACCATGCGGTATTTGCTTTTCGGTAACAATCCGTAAAGCCTCCAATATTGATGCCACTCCGGCCTTATCATCTGAACCTAAAATTGTATCACCGGCCGAAGTAATTACCCCGTCTTTCAGCTGCGGTTTAACGCCGCTGCATGGCTCAACACTATCTAAATGAGCGCTTAGCATTATCACCGGCGCGCCGGCGGCAGTCCCTTTTAGGTATCCTAGAATATTGCCGGTATTCCCCCCTATTTTTTCACCGGCCTTATCTTCAGTTACCTCAAGTCCTAAATCCTCCAACCGCTGCTTGACTAAGTCTGCTACCTCCCGCTCTTTGCCGCTGGTGCAGGTTATTTGAACCAGCTCAAAAAATTCGTCCAACATTCGTTTACGGTTGATCATAACACACCTCCGCTATTAAATTGATAAATAGAAACTTAATCTAGATGGCGCTTTAACACCACTGAATTCTAGTCGAAATTATCCGGGGACTTAATGCTGTTAACTCCTACTTAATAAGATAGGAGTTTTACAGCGTCTTGGTCGTCGGATAAAATTCAGCATAATACCGCTAAACTTTTCCCAGAACGGGCATACTATTACTACTAATGAGTAAAGCTATACGCTGGAAAGGAACACTATGCCGAAAGTAATTGCCTTACATTCTGCCTCGGGAGCACTTGCTAAATATTTAACTGAACAAGGCTACAAAGTAGTCGATTATTCTACCGCAGAACGTCCCGGTACTAAGGTCGACGCCGTTTTATGTACAGGCTACCATCCTGATATTCTAGCCACATACTCTAGTTTTACCGAAAGAGTCGATATTAGCCTTGGCAACATTCGCCACGACTTTTGTGATGAACTATCCTCACCCGTAAGAATTAACATTACCGGCATGGGCCCCGATCAAGTCCGCGATTCCCTTGACCGTCACTTGCGGCGACATCACCACAGTCATAGCTGACTAAAACCAAACTAGGAGGTCTTTTAATGAACACACTTCGCTTTTGTGAGAACAACATGCGCGACGATATGCCGCAGCTGGTTGAAAAGACAAAAACTGAATTTACCAATGTTGATATTGCCGTCGAACCGTGCCTCGGCGAGTGCGGCGACTGTGCCGAAAGCTTTATCGCGGTAGCTAACGATACTTTAGTAACGGCGGATACCACCCACGCTTTGTTTGAAAGAATCAAAAACATCATTGGCGAAAAGAAATCTGCCATAGACCGCTAACCTTCGTCCCGATTTATCCGGCCTTTAGTAATAATAGTTTCACCGAACTTGGCTTTAAGCTTATCTACCGTTTGATAGATGGCTTGACGCTTATCATTTTCCTCGCTGAATAATGACATTTGACCGCAGCCGGCCTGAAGGTTGGCTGCGGTTATTCCTATTAATCGTACTCCTTCGGTCATGGTCGTATTATGCCAAATTTCCTGGGCAACCGAAAATATCACGTCATCGAAATTAGTTGGATCAGCCAATGTTTTACTGCGCGTAATCGTGCGAAACGATGCAAAGCGAATCTTTACCGTAATAGTCCGCGCCGCATAGCCGTAACGCCTCAGCCGCCACCCCACCTTTTCGGCTAAACGGAGAAGTTCCGCTTCAACTTGCTTGGGACTTACCAAATCGGTATCATAGGTTGTTTCCTTGCCGATTGATTTAGGCTCTTGTTCGGCAATAACCGGCCGGTTATCGATACCGTGCGCCAGCCTTTGAAGGTCAGCGGCAAAATTGCCGCAATGTTTCCTGAGTACGCTCAAGTCGGTTTGGGCTAATTGGCCGATGGTAGCTATCCCCAGTTTGGTGAGAATGCTGGCCGTCGCCTCGCCAACGCCCCACAGCCTGCCAACCGGCAAGTGAGCGATAGCGGTTTGTTCTTCACCCGGCCTTATAATATATAATCCGTCTGGCTTTTTTAAATCTGACGCTAATTTAGCCAAAAATTTATTAGGCGCTATTCCGGCCGAGGCTACCAGACCGACCTCGGCTTTTATGCGGGCTTTTATTTGCTTCGCCGCATCTACTATATCAGGAAACAACCACTCGGTTCCCGTCATATCCAAGAAGGCTTCATCTAGCGACAACGGCTCGATAAGCGGCGAAAAGTCACTCAGAATTGCCATAATCTCTTGGGAAACAGCGCTATATTTATTATGATTACAATTCAGAAACATCCCCTGCGGACAGCGCCGCCGAGCTTCAACCATTGGCATAGCCGACCGCACGCCAAATTTTCTGGCCTCGTACGATGCTGTTGCGACTACCCCGCGGCCGCTTAAACCGCCGATAATTACCGGTTTACCTCTGAATTCAGGATTGTCGCGCTGCTCAACTGCCGCAAAGAAGGCATCCATATCGATATGAATAATCCAGCGTTGCATATTCTTCACCCGAACTTATGTTTTCTCTATCATGTGGCTAATTCCCTGCTTTTAAGGATCTAAACTAGAGCCTTAGGACCTATGTCCTCATTTTGTAAGAACTGGCTTAATTATACAGGATTTTACGATCTAATAACGAATCTTAAAGACACTTTACATAAAAGGAGTTTTAGCCTATGGACAGCAAACGACGGATACCCTTAATTGCCCAACTATTTAGTATGTTTGGACTAGTTACCATTCTCCTACTCGCACTACTAGGTTACACCGTATTTGATCTAATCAAAGTTGGCGAGCAAGCCCAAACAATGGCCAACTATACTGCAGCTCGCTCGGTATCCCTAAAAGACGGGCATATGTATTTTACCAGAGCCCTTCTCAATATGCGGGGGTTCTTGCTCTACCCGGACGGCTCGGCATATGAACAGGGCTATCGAGCCGACATGCAGAAGAGCATCGAGATTGCTAAGAAGTATAAAGACGAAAGCAATACTCCGGAAACTAAGGAGGAAGGCGCTAAACTGGAAAGGCTAATTACCAGTTATCTTGCCGTTGGCGATAAAGTAATTGCCGCCAAAAAAGCCAACGACCCAAATCTCAATAAATATACTGGCGAAGGCCGCCAGATTGTAGCCGACACTGACGCTCAGTTTAACAGTCTTTCGGAACACCAGAGTAAGGTTATGTCAAATACCGTCCTTAGCCTGGAGAATACCATTGCTTCAATCAAGACTACCGTTTTTGTCGCAAGTTTTCTAATGATTGCCTTAGTTGTCGTCCTGGTCGTCCTGTTCAGTCGCTGGATGAATAAGCGGTTTACTGCTATCTATCAAGAACTGGCTGCGATAGGTGCGCTTGATCTTTCCCGCCCCGATATCCACGCTTCACTAAATGACGAAGTCGGCGATATGGCAAAGGTTATTGTTGACATGCGTCATAAATTAAAGGCGATGGTCAACGAGCTTCAAAACAGCGGTGAAACGGTAGCGGCAGCCAGCAGCTTAGCGCGACTGTAAGCGAAAATCTTAACGCCGTCGAGGTAGTAGCCAAAAGTGTTGAAGAAATTGCCTCCTCTGCTCATCACAATTCCACAAATATAACAAACATCTCGGCTACCTTAGAGGAAGTAGCCGCGGGAGCCCAAGAAATGAGCGCCAGCGCTAGCCAGGTAAATGCCGGGAGTGAAGAGGCTGTATCTGAGGCCCATCAAGGCATGGCAATGCTCGGACAGGTTGTTGCCCAAAACGAGTCAATTGACCACGCCATGAGCGATATTACCGAGGTTACAGCTAAGCTTGCCAAAGCCTCCGAGGATATTAAAGGTATTATTGATGTTATCAGTAATATTGCTGGTCAGACTAACCTTCTGGCCCTAAACGCCGCTATTGAGGCTGCTCGAGCCGGCGAAGCCGGACGCGGTTTTGCCGTTGTAGCCGAAGAAGTCCGCAAACTGGCCGAGCAAAGCAGCCATGCAACACGGGATATTGCTAATATTATCAGCAATATGGGTAGTGAAATTACCATCGCAGTAGCTTCAGCTGATAAAGCCCGCCTTGAAGTGGCAAAAGGCAAGGACACCACGCTACATACCCAGCAAGGCTTTAAAGCAATAATTGAAAAATTGGATTCCGTCAAAGCCGGCATCAGCCAAATTGCCGCCGCAATAAACCAAACCGCTAAGGGAACACAATCCATGGTAGCTGGGATTGAAAACATCAGTGCTGTTGCTCAGCAGTCGACAGCAAATGCCCAAACAGTTGCCGCTTCGTCCGAAGAGCAGACGGCCAGCATGCATGAAATCAATGCCAATGCTGATACGCTCGCCAAATCAGCTGTTGCTCTCCATGATATTGTACGCAAATTTAAAATTTAACCATAATAGTGCGAAAAATCTCTCGTCAGTAGTTGACGAGAGATTTTTAGTATAGCGGCTTAGCCGTCATAGCACACTAATAATTAAGGCTAAGAAAATTACCGCCTCACATATCCATGCGAGAGGACTGACAGCTATGTTTAAAAACCGGATCGAAGCCGGCGAAAATCTTGCTGAAAAACTGGCAGCGCTTAATCTGGAGAAGCCTTATCTTTTGGCAATACCTCGGGGCGGCATAGTCGTTGCCCAACCGATAGCCGAAAAACTCGGCCTCAGTGTCGGCGTTTTAATTACCCGCAAAATCGGCCATCCCCTTAATCCCGAAGTTGCAATCGGGGCAGTAATGCCTGATGGCACCGCCGTACTTGATGAAGCTGCTGCAGAACGCCTGGGACTCGATGATAATAGGCTAAGCGAGCTAGTCAGCGAGCAATACCAGGAAATTAAGCGGCGTCTGATTGCCTATACCGGGACAGAACGCATTGCTAACGTAAGCGGTAAAACCATAGTGCTCGTCGACGACGGTATCGCTACCGGTTACACCATCTACGCCGCTGTCCAATGGCTTAAAACCCTGACACCCGGAAAAATTATCATTGCCGTCCCGGTTGCCCCGCCTGATGTAGCAGCTAATTTAAGTAAACAAGTTGATACCGTAATCTGTCCTATCCAACCTTATGACTTTATGGCAGTCGGCCAATATTATCAGGATTTTTCGCAAACTTCCGACCAAGAAGTTGTTGATATTTTAACTGAAGTAGGTAACTAAACACCCCCTTGGCTGCATAGAGTGAAGTATAACAGCCAAGGAGGGACCAAAATGTCTAAGTATGATGATTTATGCGCCGAATATCAACAGGCATCGGCTCGTTTTAACCAATATGCCGATTACTGTTACACATTTACCGATGAATTTTTTACCGGTTTGAAAGAGTATTTAGACTGCCCTGATGATACAATAAAATTTTATGCCCCTCAGGATATGCTCGATATCAAACAAGGCTGCGACCTCAAAAAAGCTCTGCTCCACAGCCCTGACGGCTATTATTCTTTGTGTTTTTCACTTACGCTTAAAAATTCAGGTGAGCAGGATGTTGTCTTAGCAGCTCTACGAATTAAAAAAGCTTCTGATTACTTCCTTGTGAAAGTTGGGTTAAGCCGAAAAGAATTTGAGATAAGCGCTAAAGAAGATTTTATCCCCGCCTTTGACTATATTTATGACAGTATCAAAAACTACTATCAAAGAGACGGTTTTATCAAATCAACTTCCAACCCGATTGGTTTTGCCGTCTAGCTTGAGTTATACGCCTACTCAATAATGACTTGAACTGAGCGATAGAAATGGCTTAAATCAGCTAAATTTTGTCCTAATCCTTTGTTAAGCAGGAGAAAAGTTACGCACCTCGAAATAAAGTCTGCGGAGGGAGATTGATGAGCGTCAATATGTCCATGTACCATTCTATCGCCTTAGATATTGCACAAAGAATAATTAATGATGAGTTTCCTGTCGGCACCAAGGTTTCTGGGCGAACACTATTAGCCAGTCATTATAATGTCTCATCTGAAACCATTCGTAAGGCTGTCAGCCTACTAAAGGATGCTAATGTGGTTTCAGTTTCGCAGGGAAAAGAAGTAGTAGTAATATCAGTTGCCGAAGCTTATCACTTTATTGAGCATCATAAAAGCATGCAATCAGTATACTCTTTGAAACAAGAACTTGAGGTCCTGCTAGCTGAAAAGCAGGCAACCGACCGACGGTTTGAGCAGATTATAAATGATATTATTGGTTATTCCGATCGACTTAAAAACCTTACCCCCTATAATCCGATTGAAGTTAAAGCCCCCGAGAATTCGCATGTTGTAGGTAAAACAATTGCTCAGCTCAAGCTGTGGCAGCATACCGGCGCGACAGTGGTGGCTATACGCCGCGGGACGGAAATAATTATATCGCCGGGGCCGCTGGCAGCTATTCAAGCTAATGATCGTATTGTTGTCGTCGGCAAAGATGATGTCCTTCAGCAAATGACCAGTTTTTTGAACAAATCCAATGAAACTGCAGAGAAAGATTTAAGCTTCGGCTAAAAAAAATTTCAAGATGCCCTGAGAGTAGTAAATTCCTACTCTCAGGGCATCTTTTTTTGTACTTGTCAAGAGGCATTACCAAAAATTTACATTTACAATTATATCCTAACAACCTTATAATATACCTAGGGTTGTTAGTTAACATTTTCATTACATCCCATTTGATTCCTGTCCTATTAAGGGATTTAGCTATATAAGAAGGAGGAGTTTGATGATTTCTTTCGATAATTTGTCAAAGATATATGGTGATTTTCGTGCCGTAGATAACATCAATCTTGATATTAAACAAGGTGAAATTGTGGCTTTGATTGGCCCGAGCGGGTCGGGCAAGACGACAACGCTCAAAATGATTAATCGCTTAATCGAACCAACGCACGGCGCCATCTACATCAACGGGAAAAACGTTCTCGAACAGGACCCGATTGAGCTACGCCGCAATATCGGTTATGTTATTCAACATGTAGGCCTGCTACCGCACATGACTATTGCCGATAACATCGCTATTGTCCCAAAACTAAAAAAATGGGATAAACAAGTTTATCTCCAGCGCGTCGATGAATTGCTGGCAATGGTCGGCCTCGACCCGGATGTCTATCGCGACCGTTACCCGCTTGAACTGAGCGGCGGTCAGCAACAGCGGGTTGGGGTCATAAGAGCATTAGCTGCTGATCCACCCATCATTTTAATGGACGAACCGTTCAGCGCCTTAGACCCGATTAGCCGGGAACAATTGCAGGATGAACTACTCAACTTACAACAAAAGCTTCAAAAAACAGTTGTTTTTGTTACCCATGATATTGACGAGGCCATTAAAATTGCTGATCGCATCTGCATAATGAAGAGCGGTCAAGTTATTCAATTCGATACCCCTGAACAAATACTGCGCCATCCTGCCAACGATTTTGTCCGCAGTTTTATCGGCGCCAACCGCATTGGTCAGGTGGAAACACTTCCTACAATTGAAGATTTGATGATTAAACCGGTAACGGCAAGACCTAACCGGGGCCTGGCAGAAAGCATCAATACGATGCGGAAGCAGAAGGTTGATACTTTGTTAGTCGTTAATCAGGACGAAAAGCTGCTAGGTATTGTTGGCGTATGGGAAATTCAAAGTTCCTTTAATGAAGAGCATTTGATTCTTGAAGATATTATGCGTCGCGATTTCCCCACGCTACTTAATACCCAAACATTAAATGACGCCATTTATCTTATCAGCAAACATCGGGTAGCTTACTTGCCGGTAGTTAATCGCGACAGAGAACTCCTCGGGGTAATAACAAGAGCCAGCTTAGTAGACGTTATGGCCAAAAACTTTAGCACCAAACAGCGACGAGCCGGAGGTGTTAATGCAGCATGTTAAAAACAATAGTTGAAATTTGGCAGGACCGTTCTGATGATATCCTTGCTGCATCAATCCAACATATTGAACTAACAGCTATTTCACTTGCTCTCGCAATCTTGATTGCTATTCCGGTCGGGGTTATTCTCACCCGCAAGCAAAAATGGGCTGAGCCTATTATCGGCATTGCCGCAGTTTTCCAAACGATCCCAAGTCTTGCACTGCTGGGATTAATGATACCGCTCTTTGGCATCGGCTTTACTCCGGCCGTCATTGCTCTGACAATCTATGGCTTGCTTCCCATTTTGCGCAACACCTATACCGGTATTCTCGGGGTTAACCCGGCCGCTACCGAAGCCGGGGTCGGTATGGGAATGACTTCATTTCAGGTCTTGTTTATGGTCGAACTGCCATTAGCCCTGTCGGTAATAATGGCGGGGATTCGTACCGCTACCGTTCTGCTTGTTGGCGTTGCTACCTTGGCTGCGCTCATTGGTGCTGGCGGGTTGGGCGATTTGATATTCCGCGGTATTTCAATGGCAAATCAAGAATTGATTTTAGCTGGTGCCATCCCGGCGGCAGTTTTGGCCTTAGCTTTTGATTTTGCCCTCAAGAGAATGGAAACCAGCGCTCAGCCGAAAGGCTTAAGTACTATGAAAGGGTGATTGTATTTGAAAAAAATTATTTTGTTGGTAATGATACTTGTCCTGAGTTTGTCGTTAGTAGGCTGCTCAAGTACCGCCTCAGTAAACTCTGATAAAATCGTAATCGGCGGTAAGAACTTCACTGAACAAGATATTCTCGTCTATATAATGCGGGATTTAATCGAGGCTAAAACAAATCTTAAAGTCGAAGTGAAGCCATATCTTGGTGGAACCAACGTTGTAGCCCAGGCGCTCGAGCGCGGCGATCTTGATCTCTATGCTGAATACACCGGGACAGGGCTCATGCATATCCTAGGTGAGAAGGTAATTAACGATCCTGAAGCCGCCTATCAAAAAGTAAAGCAAATGTACAAAGACAAAAAGCAGATTGTCTGGCTAAAGCCTTTGGGTTTTAACAACACATATACGCTTTCAGTCAGAGCCGACCAAGCCAAGCAATTGGGTCTGGAAAAAATCAGCGACTTGCTTGAACATCAATCTAGCCTTACCCTCGGCGTTACCCACGAATTTTTAGAGCGCGATGACGGCTATAGAGGTGTCAAAAAGGTCTATGGCTTAAACTTCGGTACAGCCAAAGGCATGGACCCTGGTCTGACTTATGCCGCCTGTCGCGATGGCAAAGTAGACGTAATTGATGCTTTCGCAACCGACGGCCGCATACCAGCCTTTAATCTTAAAGTGCTGAAAGATGACAAGAACTTTTTCCCGCCATATTATGCTGCTCCAATCGTCCGCGAGGATACCCTCAAGAAACATCCTGAACTGGCCGAGGTCCTCAACCTGCTGGCCGGCAAACTGGATGACAAACAGATGTCTACCCTAAATGCAAAGGTTGACCTTGAAAAACAGGATCCCCAACAAGTAGCCCGCGAATGGCTTAAATCTCAAGGTCTTATTTAGAATTTAATAGCTGAGATAGCCGCCTGCTTCCATCGTTCGCATGACAACTCCCTCCTATTGTCATGCGAACGATAGCAAGGCGGCAATTTTGCTTTTAAGCGGTAAATTGGATAGATTTGCAAAATATTTCCCGGAAATACGGCCTGTTTGCCAGAAAAACGTGTTTTATCAAGGCTTTTTCTGGCATAATAGAGGTATATATAAAAGTACCCAACCAAAGGAGATCATTTATGGACCAAAAAGACAAACTGCAAATTATTCCGCTCGGCGGTTTAGGAGAAATCGGCAAGAACATGACTGTGTTTCGTTACGGCGACGACATTATCGTCCTCGACGCAGGTCTTGCCTTCCCTGAAGACGACCTGCTAGGCATTGACCTAGTTATTCCCGACATTACATATCTTCTCGAAAATATGGACAAAGTACGCGCCGTAGTATTGACCCACGGCCACGAGGATCATATCGGCTCCTTGTCATATCTGTTAAAGAAAATTAATGTCCCGGTCTACGGAGCTCGACTGTCATTAGGCTTAGTCGAAAGCCGGCTTAAAGAAAACAATGTCGCTAACTACGAACTGATACCGGTAAATCCTGGCGACCAAATTGATATTGGGAATCTGAAGGTCGGGTTCATTAGGGTGAGCCACTCCATCCCTGACGCAATGGCTATTTATTTTAAAACCCCGGTAGGAACCGTTATTCACACCGGCGATTTTAAAATTGATCAGACCCCGGTAGACGGCAAAATGATTGATATTCATAAGTTTGCCGAGCTTGGCGACCAAGGCGTACTAGTACTGCTTTCTGACAGCACCAACGCGGAACGTCCGGGATTTACCGAGTCGGAAAGAACGGTCGGAGTCGCCTTAGATGATGCATTCCGGGCTGCTAAAGGCCGGATTATAATGGCGACTTTTGCCTCAAATGTGCTGCGCGTCCAGCAAGCTATTAATTCAGCCGTTAAATATGGCCGCAAAGTCGCCATCTTTGGCCGCAGTATGATAAATGTCGTTTCCATTGCAATGGACTTAGGCTACCTGGATGTTCCGGAAGGGACGCTCATTGATGCTGAGGAAATCAATCGTTATCCTAGTAATAGACTACTGATTCTCACAACCGGCAGCCAAGGTGAGCCCATGTCGGGCCTCAGCCGGATGGCAACAAGCAACCATCGAACTGTAGCTATCTACCCTGAAGATACAGTGGTAATTTCAGCCACCCCTATTCCCGGCAATGAAAAGTCGGTCGGAAGGACTATTGACAGTCTGCTTAGACTAGGCGCCCATGTCGTGTATGAAAAATCCTCAGGTATCCATGTATCAGGTCATGCCAGCAAGGAGGAGGTCAAGCTCATTCTCAATCTGGTACGTCCTAAATTCTTTATCCCCGTCCATGGCGAATACCGGATGCTTAAGCAGCATGGGAGAATTGCCGAAACATTGGGTATCCCGCGCGAGAATATCTTCATCGGTGAAAACGGCAACGTCTTTGAATTCACAGCTGAGACTGGCCGGGTTGCCGGCAAGGTGACTGCCGGACGCGTCTTTGTTGACGGTCTTGGCGTCGGCGATGTCGGCAACATTGTTATTAGAGACCGGCAACAGCTCTCTAAAGAAGGCGTTTTAATTGTCGTGGTTACACTTGACAAGCAACGCGGCCATGTCCTTGCCGGGCCTGATTTGGTATCAAGAGGCTTTGTCTATATTAGAGAATCCGAGACTCTAATGAATGAAGCTCAGGGTCGAGTAAAACAGGCCTTAGAGAAATTCGAGAACGGTAAAATTACTGATTGGGCTACCATAAAGACTCAAATCCGCGAAGCCTTGGGCAAGTATCTTTACGAAAAAACCGGTCGCCGGCCAATGATTCTGCCAATAATCATGGAAGTTTAACATCCAAACAGCATTTTAGAAATGACTCAGCAATAATACTAAACATGTTTAAACCCCTTAACAAAAGGCTGCAATATCTATAAGATATTGCAGCCTTTTGCTTTCTAACATTTTAACATTATTATTTCATCGTTTGTATTCGTACTGCGTACATAACCGCACTAATTCGTGTACTTATTTCCTTGTAATTATTTTTATCCTCTCTTAATAAACTTTTGTATTAAAATATTTATACCCAAGGAGGTGATTCTGCAATTGTAACGAAATAATCTTTAACCATACAGGTATTATTGTAAAGGGGGATCACGATGGAGAATGCTAATGCCGGGGTAGCTAAAACAGGCGGGCCAATGCTGGATACTGAAACGAAACCCACTAATCAAAGGTATATTCTTGTCTTTATACTATTAATTACCCTTCTCGTAGCTTATCTTGATCGGGTAAACGTGTCAGTCCTAGCCGCCGACAATGCCTTTCTGACTGAAATGGGCATTAAAGGGCAACCGGTTCAAATGGGAATGCTAATGACATTGTTTTTGATTGCTTACGGCTTTTCTAATGTTTTATTAAGTCCGTTAGGTGATATATTAGGACCGCGAAAAGCCATGTCTTTATCCATAGTTTTGTGGGGAGTATCACTATTAATCGGCGGATTTGCAATGTCTTTCTCGACAATGCTTGTAGCACGGGTAATTCTTGGCCTGGGTGAAGGTATGCATTGGCCGATGCAAAGCAGTTATGTTAAAAATTGGTTTCCTCCGCATGAACGAGGCAAGGCTAATGCAGTTTGGATAATCGGCCTAATGGTAGGCCCTGCTATTGCAATGCCCTTCTTTACCTGGATTGTTCAGGATTTTGGCTGGCGGGCGAGTTTCTTTATATTAGTTGTCCTAGGATTGCTACCGCTCATCTTGTTATGGTTCTGGACAACGGATTATCCCCGACAGCACAAGCGGGTTAACCTAGCCGAACTCAATCTTATTGAGGAAGGTCAGCGGGCTGAAAAAGAAGCCGAAGCCCAGACTAAAAACACTACACTCTGGGAAAACATGAAGGTCTTTATTTTTAACTATCGTTTCTGGCTGATAACTATCTTCTATTTCTGTCTCGCCTCGATATTCTGGGGAACAATGGCTTGGCTTCCCTCTTATCTCAAAGTCGCCCGAGGCTTCTCCTGGGTTGCGATGGGAGCCTGGTCATCACTTCCATACGTGTTAGGTGTCGCCAGCGTTGTAATCTTTGGCTATCTTTCAGATAAAATTGGCCGCCGCGCCCCCTTATGCGCCATCTCTATGTTGGGCGCCGCTGCCGGAATATACTTTGGCGCTCATGCCCCGGATAATACTACTGCGGCTATTCTAATATCCCTAGGCATTGCTTCAATCGGCATTGGCCTTCCGTCAGTGTGGACCCTGCTGCAGCAGATTGTTCCCGGCAAAGCCATCGGTGCCGGAGCCGGAATGATGAACGGTATATCAAACGGCGGATCAGCCTTCTCTCCTGTCTTGATCGGTTTCTTTATCAGCGTTACCGGAAGCTATGTCGGCGGTCTAATGTTCTTAGTGGGACTGGGCTTAGTTGCCGCAGTTTGCATGCTGATTCTTTCAGTTCAGAAATATTAAATTTCGC
This sequence comes from Veillonellaceae bacterium, assembly GCA_012523975.1. Taxonomy (NCBI): domain Bacteria; kingdom Bacillati; phylum Bacillota; class Negativicutes; order Veillonellales; family Veillonellaceae; species Veillonellaceae bacterium. The sequence goes on along the minus strand of JAAYSF010000042.1, from coordinate 178 downwards.
AGTGTACAACAGCTTGTATATCGCTACTTTGTTAGATAAAGGGTGCAGGTTCATTCCCTGCACCCTTTTTTCATTAAGCCTAAGATTGATTATTGGAACAACTAACAACTACAGTTTAACGAGGATAGCAGGTACGAGGATAACATTGTCTAGGGAAACAGAACCGTGGGAAACATTG
>JAAYSF010000041.1 GCA_012523975.1 Veillonellaceae bacterium | reverse complement strand
AGGGGCACGACCGGGGTAGAGTTAAAATCCCGGTCTGTTTTAATCGTTCGTATTCCCGTATCTTTCGGCCCTTTCTGGAAAAAGCCGTTCCGAAGGACGGGAAACCGTATAGCTTACGTTAAAAAATTCCGACTGTCTGAGCCGCAGGCGAGTTTCGGGATTTTAGTAAGCTGTGCGGATTGCCGAGGCTTTTGGAAGACTGGGCCTAGACCTTTGGTTACTTTGGGGCAATGCTAAAAAGTAACACCGCCTCAGCGGTATAGCTTTTTAGTATATCGGAAAAAGCTGCTTGCAGCCTTTTCCCTGATAGGAGATTTTTTGCTGAAAGTGATATAATATAGTAATGAAACAATATACAATAACGGAGGTGTCGTTGTTTGAAAGGTTGGATTGTCGCGGGTGTAATCGTCGCGATACTTGTGGTTATGGGAATTAGCGGCTACAACTCTTTGGTAGGCATGAGTGAAAATGTTAACGGAAAATGGAGCCAAATCGAAAATCAGCTGCAGCGCCGTGCTGATTTAATTCCTAATTTAGTCAGCACAGTAAAGGGGTATGCTGCCCATGAACAACAGGCTATTCAAGCAGTGGCGGATGCCAGAGCCAGACTGGGCGGAGCCCAAGGGCCTGCTGCTAAGGCTCAGGCCAATGCTGATTTAAATAATGCATTAAGCCGATTGTTGGTTATCGCTGAAAATTATCCTAATCTGAAAGCTGACCAGAACTTTAGAGCTCTGATGGATGAACTGAGCGGTACTGAGAACCGCATTGCAGTAGCCCGTAAGGACTATAATGATGCGGTCCAGGTTTACAATACCAAAATCAAATCATTCCCGGCTAATATTTATGCCGGCATGATGGGATTTGGCGCTAAGGAGTACTTCAGAGCCGAAGAAGGCGCTCAGCAAGTTCCAAAAGTTCAATTCTAATCCGTAAATACGCGGCAGGAGAATGATGCCGATGAAAAAATGGCTAGCTTGGTTGTTATTTGTCTTTTATTTAATGCTCAGCGTATCTGCCTGGGCTCAGCCACAAATCCCGCCTGTTCCGACGTCAAGCATCTATGTGCAGGACTATGCGGGAGTGCTGTCGGGTGATAATAAGGCCCGCATTAATCAGCTAGGGTCTCAGATTGCGGCTAAATCTAAGGCACAGGTTGTAGTGGTTACTGTAAAAACCCTGGATGGTGCGCCGATTGATGAATATGCCCTTAGTATCCTACGCAAGTGGGGGATTGGCGATAAAAAGCTGAACAACGGTGTACTGATGCTGATTGCGGTGAATGACCGCCAGTCGCGTATCGAAGTCGGCTACGGGCTAGAAGGAGCATTGCCTGACGCTAAAACCGGCAGAATTCAAGATAAGTATATGATTCCGTATTTCCAGCGCGGCGATTATAATACCGGTATTTACAACGGTTATCAGGCCCTGATCGGGGAAGTTGCCAAGGAATATAATATCCAGGTAAGCACTGATGCCAAAGCGGTTGTCCAAACTAATCAGATTCAAACATCAATGTGGGATGATCTGCCATGGTGGGCGCAAATCTTGATTGTCGCCGGCTTTTTGCTACTATTCATCATTGATTGGATGTTTTTTGGCGGTTCGATTACTTATCTTATCCTGTCACTTATCCGTTTCCGCGGCGGCGGTGGCGGAGGTGGCGGAGGCCATGGCGGTTATGGCGGTGGATCGGGCGGCGGCGGTGGGTCAAGCCGAAACTGGTAATATAAAAACTCCTCCCCAGCCGGGAAGGAGTTTTGTATTTGCTAGTTTTTATTAATGTTCGATTTTACCAATATGAGGCAGCCAGCCCCGATTAAGCATTAGCTGGAGCAGGCGATAATCCCATTCTAAGCCTTCATCAAGTTTGCGGCGGTAAACCAATGCAACATCAGGTTGATAAGATTGATGTATACCAGCTAGGAGTGCCATTTGTGAAGCCTTAGCCATCGAGCCGATACCGATAGCAATCTCGGCGTCCGTCATGCGGGCGTCCATTGGAATATCAAGCGGTTGCTCGTGTAGGGTACGTTTGGAAAAGCCAAACTTCGGCATATCGCCTTCACTGCGGTTGAGTAATTTTTCGGAGTCCTTTATCAAACCTTTAGTGTGATGATCCATAGCTTCGCGGATAAGCTCTTTAAGCTCAGGATCTTGAGCATGGTTGTACATAACTTCAAGAGCGGCAACGTTAAAACGACCTTGAGCTATCATGCCGTAAAGACCTGAGGCTTCTAGGTAGTTGAGCGGCTCTCTGTCAAATACCATGTTGAACATAGTGCGGGCATCCGATGTTACTCTTTCAATGATCGACATATAAAAAATCAGCCTCCTATTTCAAGAATGTACTGTAGTTTATTCGTATTTAGGATAAGCAAATAGCTAAGATTTGATACGTGCTATGAAGTTTTTTAGATCATTTTTATCTGGCTTTTATTAGCAATTTAGTTGTAGTTTTTTCGCTTTGTTCAAACAGTCGAACTTTCTTGTCGCAAGCAAGGTCTGTTTCCATCCCTGCGGGACCGGCCGCTTCCGCAATTGTCCGTAAGGGAGTACGACCGGGAGTGGATTAATAAATTTGGTTCGTTTAATGGTCTCATGTAATTCAGTACTTTCGTACTCCGTATCTTTCGGCCCTTTCTGGAAAAAGCCGTTCCGAAGGATGGGAAACCGTATAGCTTACGTTAAAAAATCCCGACTGTCTGAGCCGTAGGCGAGTTTCGGGATTTTAGTAAGCTGTGCGGTTTTCCGAGGCTTTTGGAAGACTGGGCCTAGACCTTTGGTTACTTTGGGGCAATGCCAAAGTAACCACCACCTCAGTGGTTACTAACCTCAGCAATCAGAGGGGCTTAAGGCTACTGTCGTAGCCAGTACTTTTTGCTTGATCAAAAAGTACCCAAAAAATCAAGGACCTATTCTCCAGCGGCCTTGGAAACAGCCCTCACTTGCGGAAAGTCCGAAACTCACTTCGTTCAGACAGTCGGACTTTCTTATCGCAAGCAAGGTCTGTTTCCATCCCTGCGGGACCGGCCGCTTCCGCAATGGTCCATTAGGGGCACGACCGGGGTAGAGTTAAAAATGCCGGTCTGTTTTAATCGTTCGCACTCCCGTATCTTTCGGCCCATTATGGAAAAAGTCGTTCCTCAGGACGGGAAACCGTGCAGCTTACGTTAAAAAATCTCGTTGTTCGAGCGCAGCGAGTTTCGGGATTTTAGTAAGCTGTACTGTTTTTCCGAGGCTTTTGGAAGACAGGGCCTAGACTTTTTTGGTTACTTTTTGGGGCAATGCCAAAAAGTAACACCGCCTCAGCGGTTTCCCGAAAATCCTGTAGCGGGATGAAAATTTTTTGGCGGTTAAGCCAATTCACAATTTCATCCCCGTCCACAGGATTTTTCGAAAATTTAGGCGAATAATATTCGTAAAAATTACAAGGGGGAGTTGGCGGTGAATTTTGATGCAATGTTCTTCCCACATCCGTCGCGGCGGCTGGTCACTTTTGCAAAAAATGGCATGGTGGCTACATCTCAAAGCCTGGCGGCACAAGCGGGGCTTGATATTCTTAAAAAGGGCGGCAATGCAATTGACGCCGCAATCGCGACAGCTGCTTGTCTGACTGTTGTTGAGCCAACCCAAAACGGCATTGGCGGTGATGCTTTTGCCTTGGTTTGGAGTAAAAATGAGCTACATGGCTTAAATGCCAGCGGCCCGGCGCCGCGCCGTATTTCACGGGAACTGGTTGTGCAGGCTGGGCATAAGACTATGCCAGTTAATGGTTGGCTGCCGGTAACAGTACCAGGTATACCAAGTGCTTGGGCAGCGTTGTCGGCCAGGTTTGGACGACTCGAGTTAAGCGAGGTGCTTAAGCCGGCTATTGAATATGCCGCCAATGGTTATCCGGTGTCATCAGTAGTAAGTAAGCATTGGAAGCAGGATGCTGAACGCTACTCGAAGGTGAGCGGTGAGGAATTTAGGTATTGGTGGCAGACATTTGCTCCTCAAGGCAAGGCACCTGACAGCGGTGAAATGTGCTATTTGCCCGACCATGCCAAGACCCTCGCCGAAATCGGTTCGACTAGGGCGGAGTCGTTCTACCGAGGTAATTTAGCGGCGCAAATTGACGCCTTTTCCGCTAAGTACGGCGGTTATTTGCGCGGTGACGACTTAGCAGCCTTTTATCCTGAGTGGGTTACGCCGATTAAAGTTAACTACCGGGGCTACGACATTTGGGAAATTCCGCCCAACGGTCATGGCTTAGTGGCCTTAATGGCGTTGAATATCCTAAACGGGCTTGACCTGGATGCCAATGACCCTGTTGAATACTATCACCGGCAAATTGAGGCCATGAAGCTGGCATTTGCCGACGGTAAGCAGTATATTGCCGAGCCTGAAAAAATGCAGGTGTCGGTTGAAGAGCTTCTTTCAGCTAATTTTGCGGCAGTACGACGCAGCCTGATCGGCAATAAGGCGCTTGAGCCCAAAGCCGGCGATCCACGGTCAGGCGGAACCGTATATCTCGCGACAGCTGACAGTGAAGGCAACATGGTTTCATATATTCAGAGTAATTATATGGGCTTCGGTTCGGGATTGGTTGTGCCTGGTACGGGTATTAGCCTGCACAACCGCGGCTGCAACTTCTCGCTTGATGAGCATTCAGACAATTGCTTGGAGCCGGGCAAGCGGTCGTATCACACGATTATCCCTGGTTTCCTTACCAAAGACGGCCAAGCAGTTGGCCCATTTGGGGTTATGGGTGCTTTTATGCAACCTCAGGGTCATGTTCAGGTTGCAATCAATACAATTGATGCCAAGCTTAATCCTCAGGCGGCGCTTGACGCTCCGCGCTGGCAGTGGACGGGCGGCAAAACAATTGAAGTTGAACCGCATTTCCCCAGTCATATTGCTGAGGCCTTAGCTCGCAGAGGACATGATATAAAAGTTAATCTTGATCCGAGCGGCTTTGGCCGGGGGCAGATAATCTGGCGCAGCCAGAATAACGTTTTGTCAGGCGGTACTGAACCTCGCGCCGACGGTGTTGTCGCCGCCTGGTAAGAAAATAACCTAATGAAGCAGGCGGGATATCCCTGCCTGCTTTTGCATATATATTGTTAGACTTGGAGGTGAAGATGGTGACTAAATTATCAATATCAGGTCTAAAGTCGGCAAAGTTATATTTTGCCATTACCTCACTTGTTATGCTCAGCTTGCTTATAGGTATCGTGGGCTTTGAATATTGGGATGAACATGAATTGGCTGCAATCCCCAACCAACCCAAAGAAGCTCCGACCGGCAAAGTGTCGATTGTTATTAAGGTACCGGCTCGGGTTCTTGAACTTCATAATGACGGCAAAGTTTATAAGAAATATCGCATTGCTGTGGGCAAGCACGAGACGCCAACGCCGATTGGTGACTGGACGATTGCTTGGAAGGCATATCGGTCAGCAGATATTATGGGAACGCGTTTCTTAGCGCTTAACGTACCATGGGGTGGTTATGGCATCCATGGAACTAATCGGCCATGGAGTATCGGGCAGTTTGCAAGTCTTGGCTGTATTAGACTGCGCAATGCCGATATCGAAGAACTTTTCGAGTGGGTGCCGGTAGGGACACCAGTTCGGATAGAGGGCCAGCCTACTCGCATTAAGCGGACGCTTGCCTATTCAAAGAGCGGGCCGGACGTAGTGCAGCTACAAATGAAACTCCGGCAGCTTGGCTACTACGAAGGCCGTGCTGATGGTTTGTTCAGCCGAGAAACGGAAACAGCCGTTAAACGCTTCCAACATGATAAAAAATTAAAAATCACCGGCGTTGTCGATCAGAAGACATTAAATATGCTGGGGTTGTAGAAATTAGGATGTGGTAAGTGGTAGTGGGCACTTAAATGTCTCCACTTTTTTACTTACCACTTGTTGTTTTTCAGCCTTTCGATATATCTAATAATTATTTTCCTTTAATATTTAAATCATATTGACAATAGGAAAGTCCTGGTACTATAATTAATTTAAAACTATACTGGCATGGTATACATTAGAGGTGTTTTAGGTGCAGTTAAATCAAGCAACCGATTATGCTTTTCGTCTTGTATTACACTTAGCAATGCTACCTGAGGGGGAAATTGTCAATGGCACTACTATTTCCGAGCAAGAGCACATTCCACCACGGTTTCTGCTTAAAATTGTCAGGTATTTAACCAAGGCCGGCATAGTAAAATCTCACCGGGGAGTTGACGGCGGGTTTAGCTTAGCCGCGCCGCCGACTGATATTGCATTGTTGGATATAATTAAAGCTATGGAGGGGCCGATTGCTATTCATCATTGTTTAGAGGACAGGGAAGCGTGCAGCAAGCATTGTACTGAAGAATGCCCTGTTCACGAGGAACTCGCTGATATTCAGGCCCGGTTGGTCGACAATCTTGCACGCGTCAACTTCGGTTTTTTGGCTGATAAATACAGAAGTAGGAGGGGGAAGAATGGATGAGCTCTTATTAGCCCGATTGCAATTCGGCATAACTTCGGTGTACCACTTTCTGTTTGTGCCGCTTACGCTGGGCCTATCAATGTTAGTAGCAATAATGGAAACAATTTATGTTCGTACAGGCAATGAGCAGTACAAGAATATGGCAAAATTTTGGGGTAAGCTTTTCTTAATTAATTTTGCTATGGGTGTGGTAACAGGTATTGTTCAGGAGTTTCACTTTGGGATGAACTGGTCGGAATATTCCCGGTTCATGGGTGATATCTTCGGCGCGCCGCTGGCTATGGAAGCGTTGACTGCATTTTTTCTTGAATCTACTTTCCTTGGTATATGGATCTTCGGTTGGGAGAAACTCTCGAAGGGGCTTCATGCCGCAGCAATCTGGATTGTAGCTCTTGCTAGCAATCTCTCGGCATTTTGGATATTAGTAGCCAATTCATTCATGCAGCAGCCGACCGGTTATATTATTCAAAATGGCCGGGCTGAAATGGTTGATTTTCTAGCACTTTTAACTAATCCCTATGTGGCTGTTCAATTTCCTCATACTGTTGCCTCAGGTTTTGTCACAGGCGGAGTATTTATAATGGCAATCAGCGCTTATCATTTATTGAAAAAGAACCGGAGCGATTTTTTCAAGGCATCGTTCAAAATTGGCGTAACCTGCGCGCTAATCAGTGCTTTAGTAGTCGGCGGTACCGGTCATATGCAGGCCCAGTTTTTAGCCAAGGTGCAGCCGATGAAGCTTGCTGCAACTGAGGCTTTGTGGGAGACTGCCGATCCCGCGCCATTTGCTGTTTATGCAGCTATTGATGAGCAAAATCGCCAGAATACTGCTGAGCTAGCTGTGCCGGCAGCATTGAGTTTTCTTGTTTACAATAGCTTTGAAGGTGAAGTTAAAGGAATTAACAATCTACAGGCCGAGTATGTTGAAAAATACGGTCCCGGCAACTATATACCACCCGTTGAGACGCTGTTCTGGAGTTTTAGAGGTATGGCGGCAGCAGGTGGCTGGCTGATAGGCATTGCCGCGCTTTGCAGCTTCCTGCTCTACACCGGACGGCTGGAAAACCAGCGTCTTGTTCTCAAAGCGGCATTGTGGACGCTGCCCATCCCCTACATAGCGAATTCACTTGGTTGGATTGTAGCAGAAATGGGCCGGCAGCCTTGGATTGTAGTCGGACTGCTTAAGGTCGATCAGGCAATATCGCCAAATGTACCGGCCTCAAGTATCATGATCTCGTTAGTTGGGTTTACTGTTATCTATGCTGTACTTATTGTTGCTGCAGTATATCTAATGCATAAATTCGCTATAAAAATCCCGCTTGAAGCTAAGGCCGGTAGCCATAGTCAAACAGGAAAGGAGGCGACATTATGGAGCTGAATGTATTATGGTTTATCCTTGTAACAGTATTGTTTGTCGGATTCTTCTTCCTTGAAGGTTTTGACTATGGCGTTGGCATGCTTATGCCATTCCTGGGGAAAAATGATATCGAGCGGCGAATGATCATAAATACTATCGGGCCGGTTTGGGATGGCAACGAAGTTTGGATGATTACGGCCGGCGGGGCTTTGTTTGCGGCCTTCCCTTCGGTGTATGCAACCTTGTTCAGCGGATTTTACCTAGCTTTATTTATAATGCTGGTTGGTCTGATTGTTCGTGGTGTGGCCTTTGAATTTCGCAGCAAGGATAATAATCCGTTGTGGCGTAAAACCTGGGATTGGCTGATTTTTACCGGCAGCCTGCTGCCCGCTGTGTTGTGGGGCGTAGCGGTAACCAATCTAATAAAAGGTGTCCCAATAAATGCAAAGATGCATTATGTTGGAACCTTCTTTGACTTATTAAGTCCCTATACAGTTGTTGGCGGTGTAGCCTTCGTAACTCTCTTCATTTTCCACGGGGCGTTGTTCTTAAGTTTGAAGCTGGAAAAAGGTGTTCTTGTAGAGCGGGCGCGCACAGCAGCCCTGACCTTCGGTGGTCTGGCCGCAGTCAGCTGCTTAGCACTGGTAGTCTTAACTTATAGCAATACTGATCTGTTTGACAAAACTGGAGCCGGAATCACGTTATTAGCAGCTGTCGCAGTATTTGTTGCGGCTTATCTCTTGATAGCGCGGCAGCGGTTTGGCTGGGCCTTCGTCATGAGCGGCTTGACGGTGGCTCTGACAACGATAGCCTTCTTCTGGGGACTGTTTCCGCGGTTTATTGTGTCCAGCCTTAATCCGGCTTGGAGTCTGACGATTTATAATGCATCTTCTACGCCCTATACTCTAAAAATAATGAGTTTTGCCGCCCTGGCGTTAGTGCCGATAATTTTGGGTTACCAGATTTGGACTTACTGGATTTTCCGCAAACGGGTAACGGCCAAAAATTTGGAATACTAGGCAGTAAAAGTGGGATAAACCATTTTTTGGTTATCGCACTACACAAACATATAAAGGGGGATAAAAATGGAAAAATGGGAATGTACAGTCTGTGGCTATGTTTACAATGAGGAAACCGGGGACGAGGAAAATGGCATTGCGCCAGGCACTAAATTTGCCGACCTTCCTGAAAATTGGGTTTGCCCGACATGTGGAGTAGGAAAAGACGATTTTACAAAGAAATAGGTATCAGAAAAAGGGGTGGCGTAAAAAACCACCTCTTTTCTGCGATAAGGGGTTCAACAAGGGGTTGTAATATGTGTTAGACAAACGGTTGCTGCTTGAAGCTAAAGGGCAGAGATGGCGGTTGGCAGCGTTAATAGGATTAGGGTTTGCCGGCGGTATCCTGGCCGTGCTTCAGGCCGGTTTTATTACCAAAATTATTGACGGAGTTTTTCTCAAGGGGCTAGACCTACCTGCAATGCAAAACTGGCTAGCATTTCTCTTTGTTGTAATTGTCGGCCGTGCTGTCTTGGTTTGGTTAACAGGCACCTACGCCTATTCCTTGGCTGCCGATATAAAACTGGACCTTCGGAAGCGGCTTGTCGACCATGTCTTTGCCGCCGGTCCGGTGCAAATGGCGGCCGTGCCGGCGGGTGATTTGGCTAATACTATTGTACAAGGCATTGAGAATTTGGAGGCTTATTTCTCCCGGTATATTCCGCAACTGGCCAGCGCTGTTCTTATTCCCGTTCTTATTTTATTTGTTGCGGTGCCGCTTGATTTGACTTCTGCAGCTATTATGCTGATTACCGCGCCCCTAATTCCGCTGTTCATGATGCTTATCGGGCAATTGGCTGAACGCCGCAATAAACAGCAGTGGGCCAAACTGTCTCAGCTCAGTGCGCATTTTCTTGATGTTATGCGGGGGCTTACTACTCTTAAATTATTTGGGCGAAGTAAAGAGCAGGTTGAGGTAATTGCTCGGATGAGTGAGCAGTTTCGTGATACCACACTGGGAGTGCTTAAAATAGCGTTTCTTTCCAGTTTGGTACTTGAACTTTTTACGACAATCAGTATTGCCCTTATTGCTGTGTCGGTAGGGTTAAGGCTCTTGTACGGCCAACTGGACTTTAGTGATGCTTTCTTTCTGCTGCTGCTGGCGCCTGAGTTTTATCTGCCGCTGCGACAGCTGGGCAGTCAGTTTCATGCTAGTATGGCTGGCTCAGCGGCCGCCGGAAGCATATTTAACTTGTTAAAGCTAGAGCCAGGCGAAAAAGTTTTCGGTGAATATCAAGAGCTTGACTGCCAAGCGGGCATCGGTATATCTTTCCAGGATGTCCACTCGGCTTATGATGACGGTGGAAGGTTGGCGCTTAACGGAATCACGTTTGATATTAAACCAGGGACTAAACTGGCCTTAGTCGGCCCAAGCGGGGCTGGCAAAAGTACGGTAATTAATCTGCTCCTTGGCTTTATCCAGCCTGACAAAGGAGAGATTACAGTCAATGGCATTCCCTTAAACCGGCTGAATCAGGAAGAATGGCGCAAGAATATTGCATTTGTTCCGCAAAGTCCGCATTTATTTTATGGAACAGTAGCCGATAATATCAAACTTGGCAGCCAAGCCGCCACTTTACCTGAAATCGAGGCGGCGGCGCGGGCAGCCGGCGCACATGACTTTATAACTATGCTGCCTGACGGTTATCAAACAGTTGTCGGGGAAGGCGGAAGAGGTCTTAGCGGCGGGGAACGTCAGCGGCTTGCTATTGCGCGGGCCTTTTTACGCGATGCCCGTTTTATAATATTAGATGAGGCGACTGCTAGTCTCGACCCGCACAGTGAGGAGATTATTGAACAGGCTATTCAAAGACTAATGAGCGGCCGCACTGTTCTGATTGTAGCGCATCGGCTGACAACAGTGACGCGGGCCGACAGTATTGTAGTGTTAGAACAGGGGCGGGTCGCTGAATGCGGGAAGCATGCTGAACTGTTGGCACAAAACGGGTTATACGCCCGAATGGTATCAGCCTTCGGCAGCGAGGTGTGACATGACGAGATTATTAAGGCTCATTATTCCGGTATGGCCGGCTATGCTGGTTTCAATCTTGCTAACTGTATTCACTATCGCTAGTAACATCGGCTTGATGGGGGTATCAGCGTTTTTGATTGCTATGGCGGCGCTACATCCGCCGATTGCCGCTATCTCAACGGCTATTGTCGGGGTGCGGTTCTTCGGCATTGCTCGGGCTGTGTCGCGGTATTGTGAACGCTGCTTGTCCCATGATACCACTTTTCGGCTGCTAAGCCGGCTACGGGTACTGTTTTATCAGGCCATTGAACCGTTGGTGCCGGCTCGCTCAGGTTTATATCGCTCAGGCGATTTATTAAGCAGAATGGCTAACGATGTTGATTCACTGCAATTCTTTTATCTAAGGGTTGTCGCGCCGCCGGCGGCCGCTGTCATAATATTGGTCGGCATGGTTTATTGGCTTAGTCAGTATTCAGAGCAATTTGCCCTTATATTATTGGGCGGATTTATGGCCGCAGGACTAATCCTGCCATTGCTGGTTAAATATGCGGCCGGATCGGCGGCAGCTGAAGCAGCCCGGGCGAAAGGTCAATTGACCGCGCTGGTAGTTGACAGTGTCCAAGGCGCAGCCGAACTTATAGCCTTCGGAAGAGCTGACGCTCAGGTCGAAAAAGTAAGGGTTGCAAGCGAACAGCTTAATAGAGTGCAGAGACAATCGGCATATGCCGCAGCGTTGGCCGACTCCTTGAGCGGGTTTATAGGCCATCTTTCTGCTTGGCTGGTTTTATTGCCGGCCGTCCCCATGGTGTGGAACGGAGTAATAAGCGGTGTTGACTTAGCGGTACTGGTACTCGTCATTGAGAGTAGTTTTGAAGCTGTACAGCCACTGGCAATGCTGCTTTTGCATGCAGCTGACAGCCGTCAGGCTGCGGACAGACTGTTTTCGGTCACTGATACCCCGCCGGCTGTCAGCGAAGGCGGTGCGCCGATAGCACCTGCTGGCTATAGTATCGAGTTTAATAATGTCAGTTTTGCTTATAATGAGCAAGACAGCGTTTTATCGAACCTATCCTTCAAAGTCCAAGCCGGCCGGCGGTTGGCAATCGTAGGCGAAAGCGGGGCTGGCAAGAGCAGTATCGTAGGCCTGCTGCTGCGCTTTTGGGACTATCAATCAGGCTCAATAGAACTTGACGGCAGGCCGCTTAAAGTTTATCAGCCTGCGGGTTTGCGCGAGTTGTTTAGTGTTGTCGCTCAGACTGCATACCTTTTTAATGCCAGTATTAAAGATAATATTTTGCTGGCTAAGCCCAATGCTACTCAGCAGGAACTTGACCAGGCAATTCAAGCAGCCTCGCTGACAACGTTTGTTGAGAATCTCCCTGACAAGATAAATACAATAGTCGGTGAAAACGGCCGTTCGCTGTCGGGCGGGCAGCGTCAGCGTATTGCCATTGCTCGGGCCCTTTTAAAAGGTGCGCCGGTCTTAGTGCTTGATGAGCCGACTAGCGGTCTTGACCCGGTTACTGAGCGAGAAGTAATGGCCGACATAAAAAAGGTTATGGCCGGCCGCACGACTATACTGATAACGCATCGACTGGTTGGCTTGGAAAGTATGGATGAGATTCTTGTCCTAAATAAAGGCACGGCAGCCGAGCACGGTACCCAGGCCGATTTGCTTGCCCGACAAGGGCTATTCTATAAGATGTGGAAACAGCAAAAAGATATGCTTGAATAACTGTTCATATTAGCGTGCCTTCAATAGGAGGCGCGCTTTTTTGGCTTTTATTTAAAAACAGCATCATGTTTATTAACACCTGAAGGATTTTGGAAAACGGAGTCGAATTACCTAATTATATGGGACTAATTACCTATTTTAAACTGGAAATGGACAAAGTTATGAGCTAGGCTTGCTAAGCAGGGGGTGTAGTAATTTGGCGCGAATAATTATAGTGGACGATTCTGCGATAATGCGGCAAGGCCTCAAAATAATCCTGGAGCAAGCCGGCCATACTGTTGTCGCCGAGGCAGCCGATGGCTTGCAAGCGATACAAGAGTATCGGATTCATTAGCCTGACCTGGTTACTATGGATGTAACCATGCCGAAGCTAGACGGAATTAATACAGTTCGAAATATTATTACCGAATTCCCTCAGGCTGGCATAATTATGGTCAGTGGGTTTAATGATCGGAACACAGTTATCGAAGCCCTTAAAACCGGAGCCAAGCATTATATAATAAAACCCATCAGCAAGGAAAAACTATTGGCGGTAATCAATGAAGTACTGTGCAGACAGCAAGGCAGCGGAGACGGGCAGACTGACTGAGATGTGTTGTATACACATTGTAAACTATTGATTTTTTAACCATCTTTTGCTATACTTAGGGATAAAGACAAGTACCGTCAACGAGCGTAAAAAACAGCCGTTGACGGTATTGTTGCGAGATACTTTGCCTCGAGCAAAGGATAATCTTGCACTTTGTGTACATACAGAGAGTGTTACAAAAATAAGAGGAGGCATTGTTATTATGGCTAAGGTTACTGTCGTCGGTGCCGGTAATGTAGGCGCTACCTGTGCGAATGTTATCGCTATGAGAGAAATTGCGAGCGAAGTTGTTTTGGTGGACATCAAAGAAGGTGTATCCGAAGGTAAAGCTATGGACATGATGCAAACTTCGAATATGCTCGGGTTTGACAGCACTGTTATTGGCAGCACCAATGACTACAGCAAAACTGCAGGTTCTGATGTTGTTGTTATTACTTCAGGTCTTCCCCGTAAACCTGGCATGACTCGTGAAGAACTTATCGGTGTTAACGCTGGTATCGTAAAAAGCGTAGTTGAAAACATTCTTAAATATTCACCTGAGGCTATTTTTGTTATCATCAGCAATCCGATGGATACTATGACTTACCTCGCTCTGAAAGCAAGCGGCGTTGCTAAAAACCGCATCATCGGCATGGGCGGTCTTCTTGACAGCAACCGTTTCAGATATTATCTCAGCCAAGCCCTCGGCTGCACTCCGACTGATGTTCAGGGCCTTGTAATCGGCGGCCATGGCGACACTACCATGATTCCGCTGGCGCGTCTGGCTACTTACATGGGTGTTCCTGTATCCGAACTGCTTGACGCTGAAGCTCTGCAAAAAGTAGTTGCTGACACAATGGTTGGCGGCGCTACTCTGACTAAACTTCTCGGAACTTCCGCTTGGTATGCTCCTGGCGCAGCCGGCGCAATGGTTGTTGAAGCAATTGTTCGCGACGAGAAGAAAGTTATTGCTTGCTCAGTAGCTCTTGACGGCGAATATGGCCAAAAAGATATCTGCATCGGTGTACCTGTTGTTCTTGGTAAAAACGGTATCGAAAAAATTCTTGAATACAAGCTTACCGCTGAAGAACAAGAATTATTCGATAAGAGTGCCGCTGCAGTACGCAAGATGAACGACGTTCTTTCTGACATGAAATTAGTTTAATATAAGCATCAAAAAATGACAGCCTTGGTGGCTGTCATTTTTTATGGCCAATTTTCATAATTTCAAAAATTTCGCCGATTAACAGGAAAACTGTCCTTGAGTCGAGAATCTGGATTAGTATCTTTACTATTGCCATAATCAAGGGGGAGAGATAATGGATTATAAAGAGTTGCGGAATGCAGCCAAGGAAAAATTCGGCGGTTCATGCCGGGTATGCCCGGTCTGCAATGGTATTGCTTGTGCCGGTGAAGTACCGGGGATGGGCGGTGTTGGAACGGGAGCAGGATTTAAGAACAATTTCGAAGCCTTGGCAGGTTACCGGATTAATTTACGGACTGTTCATAATGTGAGTCAGCCCAATCTTAGCTGTAACATTCTCGGTCTTGATTTGGCAATGCCGATTTTAGGAGCGCCCATTGGTGGAATTGCCATCAATATGAAGGGGGCGCTATCTGAAGGTGAGTTCACTAAAGCTATCGTGACAGGCTGCCGTCAAGCCGGTACTATCGGCATGACGGGTGATGGGCCTAAAGCTGAATGGTATCTGGACGGTATTAATGCCATTGTAGCTGAAGACGGATATGGCATTCCGATTATCAAGCCCCGTGATACTGATAAAATTATCGAATTAGCTAATAAAGCTGCTGATGCTGGAGCTAAAGCATTCGGAATCGATATTGATGCGGCGGCCCTTGTAAATATGACTAATGCCGGTCAGCCGGTTGGACCTAAGACCAAGGATGAGCTGAAATATATAAAAGATAATACCAAAATTCCGTTTATTGTTAAAGGCATTATAATGCCTGATGAGGCTGAACTCTGTGCAGCGGCCGGGGTTGACGCCATAGTGGTCTCCAATCATGGCGGCCGCGCTCTTGACGCGACACCGGGAACAGCCGAAGTTTTGCCGCATATTGCCGAGCATGTTAAGGGTAGAATAACGATATTGGCTGACGGCGGCATTCGCAGCGGTGTGGACGTATTAAAGATGTTAGCGCTGGGGGCTGATGCTGTGTTAATCGGTCGTCCGCTGGCAGTCGGAGCCGTCGGCGGCGGTGCTGAGGGTGTAGCTATGGTGCTTGCTAAGCTGGCCGGGGAGCTCAGAACGGCAATGCTGCTTACCGGGACAGCCGATGTGGCCGCAGTATCGGAGGACGTTATTTGGTAATGAAAGTCCGGCTAGAATATAGTGTTTTTCAAACGGATTGGGGTCAGGTTGTTGCCGTGTGGTCGGACAGCGGGCTGTGGGAACTTAGTTTTCCCCGGCCCACTGTTGACGAGGCTGTCAGTGATATCACCGCCCCGCTCAAGAATATCCGGAGCGGCCAAGTAACAAATGCTGCTGCTCAGGAGCTGCAGTTGGAATTAAACATGTACTTTCGCGGCTTTAATACGCCGTTTTCAGTTCCTGTTGATTGGCGCGGATACACCCCTTTTCAACAAAAAGTTTTAAAATTGACGGCCGCTATTCCTTATGGTAGTATCACAACTTACGGTACTATTGCCAAACAGGCTGGCTCGCCCAAGGCTGCCAGGGCGGCGGGCGGAGCCCTGCATAGCAATCGAACACCGATTGTTGTGCCTTGTCATAGAGTTGTCGGATCAAACGGCAAGTTAACCGGCTTTGGCGGCGGACTTGATATGAAAAAAGCGCTGCTTATGCTGGAGAAAAATATTGCGACTGCTTCGCACGACAGGATATAATAAAATAGATCTGTTGAAGTGTTCGATTAATAAAGGAGGCCCGCACGGTGTGTGGTTTTTTAATGCGCATTATAATTAATGCCGCTGTGCTGTTTTTTGTAATAACTGAACTGCCGGGTATCTTTGTTGATACCTTAGGCAGCACCTTGGCAGGTGCCGCGATCGTTGGTTTTGCCAATGCGGCGGTCAGACCGCTCTTATCGCTGGCTTCGATGCCATTTGATTGGCTGACGGTAAGCGGGGTAACTTTCTTTACCAATATTGCTGCTCCGTTGATGGTCTTTAAGGCCCTCCCGGGCTTTCAAATATCCAGTTTTTTTGCGCCGCTGGCTGGAGTGTTGCTAGTAACAGCTTGCAGTTCAACCTTGTCAAAAATGATTCGGGATCGTTAGAGAGAATCGTGCCTTTGCCGAGGCGGATTCTCTTTTTTACAGTTGAGGGTTGTTACTTTCCAGCATGGCCGATAGACGAGATTTAAACGTAGAATTTCGGGATATATGGGGACAATATATAGGTATTTTGTGAGTGGAGGTACATATGGACATTAAGTTAGTTGCAGTCGATTTAGATGATACATTGCTTGATAAAAGCAACAAGGTTTCGCCACGGACGGCGGACGTTATTCGAAAGGCGGTAGCGCAGGGGGTCACTGTCACGGTAGCTACCGGGCGGATGTAT
Organism: Veillonellaceae bacterium; assembly: GCA_012523975.1. Taxonomy (NCBI): domain Bacteria; kingdom Bacillati; phylum Bacillota; class Negativicutes; order Veillonellales; family Veillonellaceae; species Veillonellaceae bacterium. The sequence continues at coordinate 13,249 of JAAYSF010000041.1, read as the reverse complement.
CAGTCAGCTGTTAGGTTTGCCCGGCAGTTGGAGCTGGACGTACCCATTATCACTTATAACGGCGCGCTGATAAAAGCCTGCTTATCCGAGGAAGTTCTATTTGAACGGCCGATTGAGTTGGAAACCGCCCGGGGCGTGCTTCAGCTTTTCAAGAAGCATGGCTGGTACATTCAATCCTATATTGACGACATACTATGCGTCGAAGAAATCAACGATAAGGCTCGCTATTATGAACAAATGACCAAGGTCGAGGCTATCGCTGTTGGAGATATGGTATACAATCCGCAAAAGGCACCGACTAAGCTGCTGGCAATTGCCGAGCCGTCTGAGATTGAAGTCATGTGGCAGACAGTAGCGGCTGAATTTGGCGATAAATTGTACATAACTAAATCAAAAGCCAACTATCTTGAGATGGCCCACCCCAGTGTCAATAAGGGTCAGGCACTGTGCTTTCTGGCGGACAAGCTGAATATTACCCGCGAACAGATTATGGCCGTGGGGGACTCATTAAATGATCTTGATATGATTAAGTACGCCGGTTGGGGCGTAGCCATGGGCAACGCCGTCGAACGTGTTAAAAATTCAGCGCAAGCCGTGACTTTATGCAATCATGAAGACGGGGTGGCCGAGGCAATTATAAAGTATGTTCTGCGGCAGGACTAGACTAGCAGAGGAGCTATAATCATGAAAATTGATGTTGCATTTTTGCCCAAAGATATGGAGGGCATGAATCTCAGCGATACCGTATGTATTGTCTTGGATATTTTTCGGGCAACAAGCAGTATGACGACGGCGTTGGCCAACAACTGCAGGTGCATAATGCCGGTGTTGTCAGTTGAGGAGGCTCATGCCCTTGCGGAAAAAATCGGTCCGGTTTTGTTTGCCGGCGAGCGCAAGTCGATTAAAATTGACGGGTTTAATTTCGGCAACTCGCCTTATGATTTTTCGCCGGATAAGGTCCAAGATAAAACAATTGTTATGACTACCACTAACGGCACTGTTGCCGTTAAAGCTACTGAAGGGGCTTATCGTACCCTAATCGGAGCCTTTGTAAATGCTACGGCCGTCAGCCGTAAGGCCGGCCAATACGGTAAAGATATTTTAATGGTCTGTGCCGGTACCGACCGGCTATTCTCGCTGGAAGATGCGCTCTGTGCCGGCTTGTTAGTTAAAAAGCTGCCAGCCGTCGCTGGAACGGAGCCTATATTGACTGACGCGGCCCAAGCTGCCGTATTGCTATATGATCAGGCTAGCGACAAACTTGCCGATATTGCTGTCAACAGTCGAAACGGCAAACGCTTATGCGACTTGGGGAAAACTGATGACGTTGAATATTGTTTTAAAATCGATTTATTGGATATAGTACCAGAGTACCGGGATGGCAAGATAGGCTTGTTTGACGAGTAGCTAAATAAAATTGCAGGTTCGGCAGGAAAATTCGTAATTTTTTCTAATATTCTTATAATGAGTTGATATTTTTGGATTATGCAAGGTACAAAAGGTGAGGGAGTGATTGTCCAGTGCGTATTGTAGTAGCTCCAGATTCATTTAAAGGCAGTGTTTCAGCATTAGGTGTTGCCAACGCTATGGAAAGAGGCATTTTAACTGTTTTTCCCGAAGCCGAAGTATTGAAAGCGCCAATCGCCGACGGCGGCGAAGGGACGGTTGAAGCGCTGGTAGAAGCGACCGGCGGTCAAATCATCTACGAGCAAGTTATGGGATCGATTGGTGAGCCTGTCAAGGCTTATTGGGGTATATTAGGCGATGGTGAAACCGCGGTTATGGAAATGGCAGCCGCATCGGGCTTGCCGTTAGTTCCCCAAGACAAGCGCGACCCGCGCGTTACTACTACTTATGGTACCGGCCAGCTAATGAAGTCGGCTTTAGAAAAGGGCTTGAAAAAAATTATTATCGGTATCGGCGGTAGCGCTACAAATGACGGTGGTACCGGCATGGCTCAAGCGCTTGGCGCAAGATTTCTCGATGCCTCCGGCAAGGAATTGCCGCAGGGTGGCGGTGCCTTGGTGAACTTAGCGCAAATTGATCTGTCAAATATGGATCCTCGTGTGGCCGAAGCTGAAATAATGGTGGCCTGCGATGTCGATAATCCACTGTGCGGTCCGCGCGGCGCGTCGGCAGTATATGGTCCGCAAAAGGGCGCGACCCCGGAAATGGTAGCCGAGCTTGACAACGCGCTTGCCGTTTACGCTAAAGTTGCTGAAAAAGCAACCGGCAAAGATATGGCTAATTATCCCGGCGCCGGTGCAGCCGGCGGTTTGGGAGCAGGTCTTTTGTTCTTTACCAACGCGGAGCTGAGACCGGGTGTTGAGATTGTGCTTGAGGCTGCCGGCTTTGAAAATATGGTAGCAACAGCCGATTTGCTGATAACCGGCGAAGGCCGGACTGATTTTCAAACAGCCTTTGGCAAAGCTCCGGTTGGCGCAGCTAAGGTCGCCAAACAGTATAATGTTCCTGTTGTCTGCATTGCAGGTGGCTTAGGTGACGGCGCTGACGATGTGCTATGTCAGGGAATTGACGGTTTGGCTAGCACAGTACCGCAGCCTATGTCGTTAGAAGAATGTATGCAGGCCGGCGATAAGATTGTTGAAGACGCTACCGCCCGCGTATGCAGATTAATAAAAGTTGGAATGAGTATGAAGTAAATGAGACCCCGGCAACTGCCGGGGTTTTACATTTTTTTGCTTTTTTTGTTATTTGTACAACCGACCGAATCATAAAATCTAATAACTTATTGCTGCGGGCGTTTAAAAGCTCCGCTTTCAGGAATGTATACGGCGAATAGGCAGCAAAGGAGGTTATTATGCTTAGGTTGATTCAGGTCGAATGGAAGTTTTTTGTCATTCTATTGCTGATATTAACCGTATTTGGTATCGGCTACTACGAATACAAACAGTATCAATCGACAAAACAGGAGAAAGCATTGCAGGCCCCTAACATTACTATCAATACGGCTGGGGAAAAATCAAAGCCAGGTGAGCCGCAAGTAGTATATGTTCAGGGTTCAAACTCTCATACCAAAGAAATTGTGTATGTTCCTAAAGAAATTGATTCTAAGACCGGTCAGACTGAGAAAACCGATGTCCAATTCGAACGAAAAGAGGGTAAAATCTATGTTAAGGTAAATGGCAAAGATTTTGAGGTTCCGGCCGAGGTAAAAGAGGATGTTAAGTTTGAGAAGGGTAAATTAGTTGTCACCGAACAAACCGAGATGCGGGTCAATATCACCGCTCCAAAACCGTTGTTTAATGTAGGTCTAGGCTGGTCTAAGGAAGGTCCGGCCGCTCAACTTAACGGCCCGTTGTATAAGAATGTTTCGTGGTGGGTATACGGCGACAAGGAAACGATAGCCGGAGGGGTACAGTTCCCGATAATGAGGTAGTAGGAGCAGTCGTCAGGGTCAAAATGCCCCGGCGGCTGCCCTTTTTTAAATATGATTATCAGCGTGAGAACATTGCGTTTTGCCCCGTAGGGGGAGTTTTGCTTTTTTGTCGGGATTGCCATATAATTGTAATAAAGGGAGGATATCCACAACATGAAATTCCCCCCGCTCAGGTAATTGATACTTGAAGTCGATCTAGTTTACCGTTATTTAACGCGGCACAGTAACCGTAATAAGTCTATCGAATAGTCTAATTTGCCGGGGGTGTTACCGATGGAAGAAGTTCGTTTAGTAATTATAACTGGCATGTCGGGCGCGGGGAAAACCCAGGTCGTTCGCGCTATGGAGGATCTGGGATATTTTTGTGTTGATAATTTGCCGCCGGCTCTTATTCCTAAATTTGCCGAGTTATGTGAGCAGACTGGGGGCCGGGTGAGCAAAATTGCGCTGGTCGTTGATATTCGCGGGCGAGAATTTTTTGATACCTTAATCCAAATGCTTGAGGGAATGGAAAGCCGGGGCGATATGTTTGAGATGCTGTTTTTAGAAGCATCTGATGAAACACTTATCCGCCGCTATAAAGAAAGTCGGCGTCGCCACCCGATGTCGCCGCATGGGCGAATCAGTGAAGGTATTGCCCGTGAGCGTGAGCGCCTTGAACATGTCCGTGGCCGGGCGACCCATATTATTGATACATCAGACTTGTCGACTGCTAAATTAAAAGATAAAATTGCAAGTTTATTCGGCTGCGAGAGTGAAGCTGAACGAATGACGATTACTGTTGTTTCATTTGGTTTCAAGTTTGGTGTGCCCCTTGATGCTGATATGGTATTTGATGTGCGGTTTTTACCTAATCCATTCTACGTTGAGTCGCTGCGCCGTAAAAGCGGTATAGTGCCTGAGGTCAGCGAGTATATCTGGAAATGGCCTATTACTCAGCAGTTTATGGAAAAGCTGGGCGGATTAGTTGATTTCTTAGTGCCTAACTATATCCGCGAAGGCAAAAGTCAGCTCGTTATTGCGATTGGCTGTACAGGCGGACTGCATCGGTCAGTCTTTGTCGCCAATAAGATCTATGAAGGTCTGAGAAGCAAGGGGTACAAGGTAACAATCGAACATCGGGATGTAAAACATAATGACGTCGAAGTTCATCCCGAGGGTTAACAACAGAATATTGCGGGGGTTATCCCCGCTTAAGCGCAGGTGTGATTAATGCACTTTCTGAAATGGCTTTATCCTGGCATAAAACTAAAGCGCTGGCTGCTGCTGTTTTCGGTCGGAGTTATTGCTGCCAGTATCGGCTTGGCGATTGTTTTTAACTATAAGTATGTCGGTGCGATTGAGGAAACAATCTTTCGTATGGCATATCTGGCGACCGGTAACTACTATTATACAGTTACCACAATTGTCGGTATGACCATCATAGCCAGCGGGTTAGTTGTTATGACTTTAGCTACGCAGCAAATTATCCGTTCAGTTATCAGCGTTGTAATTCCCGAGGGCGCTGACCGGCTGATCGAGATAATATTCGAAAAACGCAAGCTGACAAGGGGCCCGGCAGTAGCCGTAATCGGCGGCGGTACCGGCTTATCGGTGCTGCTTAGAGGTATTAAGAGTATCACCAGTAATATAACGGCTATTGTCACGGTTGCCGATGACGGCGGGTCATCCGGTCGGATTAGGGAAGATTTAGGGATTATTCCGCCGGGTGATTTGCGCAATTGTCTGGTAGCATTGGCCGATACTGAACCGCTCATGGAAAAACTGTTCCAGCATCGATTCGGCGGCGCTGGGGATTTAGCTGGGCATAGTTTTGGTAATTTGTTTATCGCGGCTATGACTGAAGTTTTGGGCGATGTGGAAAAGGCGCTCAAGGAATCAAGCAAGGTTTTGGCAGTCCGCGGGCAAGTGCTTCCGGCGTCGACGCAGACGGTGCGATTGCTTGCCGAAATGCAAGACGGCACCATTGTTGAAGGTGAGTCCCAAATACCAATGGCCCGAAAGCCGATAAAAAAAGTCACGTTGCAGCCCGAGGACGCCGAGCCGGTTAAAAGTGTGCTTGAGGCCATTAATGATGCTGATGCCGTAATTCTCGGACCTGGCAGTTTGTATACCAGTGTGCTGCCTAATCTTTTGGTCAAGGGTGTGGCTGAGGCGCTGCGCGAGACGCAGGCTGTTAAGATTTATATTTGCAATGTGATGACCCAACCGGGTGAAACAGACGGCTATACAGCTGCTCAGCACGTAAAGGCCATCCTGGAACACGCCGGGCCGGTTATCGACTACGTTGTTGTTAACTCCCAGGATGTTGCGCAAAGCCTTCAGACGGTTTATGCCAGTCAGGGCGCTTTTCCGGTTAAGGCTGATACAGAGGCTATCGAGGCCATGGGTGTTAAGGTGGTCGAAGCAAATATTATCAGCGAGACAAATCTTGTGCGCCATGATCCCGTAAAATTGTCCAGGACAATAATTTCCATGATTTACAACCTCAAAAACAACTCGGAACGGATGCGGCTGCTGGACTATTATCTTATAGCCGACAATATCAAGAAACTTAAAGATCTAGAAGATTAAGCGGAGGAATAACCTTGTCTTCATATTCCACTGACGTAAAAAATGAACTGGCCCGCTTAGCCGGTGAACGAAGCTGCTGTCATTTGGCTGAATTAGCCTCTCTCATGCGGATGGGTGGGACCATGTTGATCGGCGGCAATCGTAATTTAGGGGTAACTTTTACAACTGAGAATGCTGCTGTTGCCCGCAAGGTGCTTAGTTTGATTAAAAGCGGGTTCAGTCTTAAAACTGAGGTCGTGGTTACGCGGGGGCGGCGCCTTAAGAAAAACAACAGTTACTTAATCAAGGTAGTGCCTTCACCGGTTGTAACCGAACTGTTGTCAGCGTTAGGCATTATGAAGGGTGATGGCATTAACATTGGCAGTGACTCAGGCATTCTCAGAAAATCGTGCTGCCGGAGGGCTTATCTGCGTGGCGCTTTTCTCGGCGGTGGTTCGGTAAGCAAGCCGGAAGGAGAATACCATCTTGAGCTTGTCACCTCCAACGTCGATTTTGCCAAAACCTTGGTACGGCTGTTAAAGAACTTCAAATTACCGGTCGGCATGACTAACCGTAAAAAAGATTATATCGTTTATTTGAAAGACGGTGACGCCATAACATCTTTTTTACGGATTATTGGCGCGCATAATGCCCTAATGGCGTTTGAAAACGTGCGGGTGGTAAAGGATATGCGCAATCAGATAAACCGCCTAGTGAACTGCGAGACAGCCAATCTCCAGAAAACTGTCAATGCTGCTATTCGTCAGGTTGAGGCTATAAGATACATAAAACAAACGATCGGTCTTGAAAAGCTGCCGCATACTTTAAGGGAAGCCGCTGAGGTCAGGCTGAACCATCCTGAGGCCGCATTACAGGAATTAGTTGAGATTCTAGGCGGGCATATTGGCAAATCCGGCATCAATCACCGCTTGCGCAAGTTGCAGCAGATTGCGGACGATTTGAAAGAAGGAAAATAATGGGACATGCTAACAGGCTATGGGCGTTTTACGCCTTTTTTATTGCACTAATCTTTATTTGGTTTATTCTCCCCACATCTGGAGTCCCCATCCTTGCTTACCATCGCGTAAGAGATGATGCGGATATTTATAGTGTCAGCCAGGCTCAGTTTGAAGAGCAAATGAAGTATTTAGCCGATAAAGGATATACTGCTGTCTCCTTGGCGCAATTAATTGATGCTGCCGAAGGAAAAAGCAAACTGCCGAATAAACCGGTTGTTATAACCTTTGATGATGGCTATGCCGACAACCTGCTGGCAGCACTGCCGATTCTAGAGAAATACCGTCTCAAAGCAACGGTTTTTGTTATCAGCCGTTCAGTCGGTCAGGAAAACTATTTAACCTGGGAGCAAATCAAAGAATTACAGGCTCGGTCTACCGAGATTGGTTCACATACAGCCAGTCATGTTGCCTTAAGCACGCTCGGCCGCCAGCAGCGCGAGTCTGAGGTGCGTATCTCAAAGGCCGTTCTGGAGGAAAAACTGGGAACTCCTATTAACTTTATAGCCTATCCGTATGGCGCATACGATGCTGAACTGCCAGGCATTTTGCAGCAAGCAGGTTATCGCGGTGCCTGTACCGGCGTTGCTGGGCTGAATTTTGCAGCCGCCAATCCATATTTGCTTAAACGTGTTAATGTGCTGCAGCCCAAATACGGCTTATGGGAATTTAAAGCCCGTCTGCTGCGCGCTCATATTTATGCCAAATTAGGAGCATAGCTTTATAGTGGGATAATTTGGGGGAAATAATTATATAATAAGGATATTGACAAGATCGTATATTAATAATAAAATTATCTAAAAAGTCAGTAATCTTTACATGGGAGGGCGATGATGGCCGAAGGACCGGTAATTCCTCAAAGTGAAGCTGGTAAGACCCAAAATAGGGGGATATTAAATCAATTGTTCCGCGGGTTTGTGTCAATGAAGACCGGAATTGGGTTGCTTTTTTTATTAATGGCGGCCGCTTTCTTGGGAACCTTAATTCCCCCTGGACGTGAGAATGTACTGCTAGGTGATGTATATCATACGTGGTGGTTCAGATTATTGCTAGGATTGTTATGTGTTAATGTTTTAACCTGCAGTGCCCGACGCTTGCCAGTTTTGTGGAAAGCAACGGTATCACCACAAGTTAGTCCAATACCTAAGCTGGACAGTTTGCCCAACTATCGGCAGCTAACTACTCAGTTGCCGATCGAGGGTGCGGCGGTGACGGTGGCAAATTTGTTGGCCCGCGACGGGTTTCGCATTAGAACAGATCAGGATGAGGCAGGGCCGATAATCTATGCCGAACGGGGACGATTAGCCCCCTGGGGGACGCTTACTGTGCATTTATCGTTGCTGGTAATCACAGCAGGTGCGCTCTATGGCAATATATACGGATTTAGTCAGGATATAGCTCTACCGGTCGGCAAAGCTATCGAAATATCAAGTTCGCAATACCCCGGTGTTAAACAGCCATTCAGTTTAAAACTCAATAATTTTACCACTGAATACTATAAAGATGGGTCGGTTTCTGACTGGATTAGCGATATCACCGTTGAACAAAATGGCAGTAAGGTGTTGAGCCGGGAAGTGAAGGTTAATCATCCGCTCGAATATAATGGAATAATGGTATATCAATTTTCATACGGTACTAGTCTGAACACGCAGATAACTAACTCCAAGGGAGAAGTTGTAAAGGAGGCCAGCGTTGCTGAGCATGGGGTGCTCGAGAATGACGGTATAGTAGTTAGGCCGATGCGCTTTATTCCGGACTTTAATCCCGACCAGCCCATGGTCAGTATGTCGCCTGAGCTGCGCAATCCCCATGTTCTCTACATAATTTACCGCAATGGACGTGAAGTGGACTGGGGAGCGGCAAAGCTTGGCGAGGTAATACCGCTTGGTCATAATACGGTCAAGTTTACTGCCGCTCAGCCATTTTCCGGCCTGCAGATAAAACATGATCCCGGTGTACCGGTTGTATGGTTTGGGTTCATTATGATGGCTGCAGGCTTTTTTGTCAGCCTATATACAAGGCGTCTAAGGTTATGGTTGACTGTGACGAACAAAGCGGGTACGGCAAAGGTTGACATAGGCGGGCAGGGTAATCGTGAATTGTTTGGGCAGGTAACCGATAATTTAAATAAGCATCTGGCACCGGCTGGAGCGAGCAGGAGGAAAACTTAATATGGCAGAGTACGAAGCGCAGTATTTTACTTTTGCATTTTTTTGTTATTTTGCGGCGAGCTGTTTTTATATTGGTTATTTAGTATGGCTGAAGGAAAAACTAGCAACTGTCGGACTGCTATTAAGTATAGTCGGTGTTATATCTAATACTTTGGCGATTATCTCGCGTACTTTCGTTTCAGGTCATCTTCCGTTTGCCAATATGTACGAATTTGGCATGGTACTGGTCTGGGGCATAGTTTTAATTTATTTCGCTATAGAATACCGGTGCAAGCGCAAGGCGCTGGGTGGCTTTGTCTTGCCAATGGCCTTTGTTCTGGCAGGAGTATTTTCGTTGTTTTACCAAGAGGCGCGGCCATTGGTGCCGGCCCTAAAAAGCAACTGGCTGCTGATTCATGTTCTAACAGCAGTTGTGGCTTATGGAGCACTTGCGGCATCGTGTGCTATTGCGGCAACGTATTTCTTAAAACTCAAGCTGGAACAAGGCGGTAATGACGGCCCACTGGCTGGGGCTCTGCCGGAGCTCGACACACTTGAGAATATGGCCAATCAATTAATTGCTCTAGCACTGCCTTTCCTGACCCTGCTTATTTTAACGGGGGCGGTATGGGCCGAGTACGCTTGGGGTTCGTACTGGAGCTGGGACCCGAAAGAAACATGGTCGCTAATTACTTGGCTGGTTTACGCTGTATATCTTCATGGTCGGGCAGCGCTAGGCTGGCGGGGCAGTAAAGCCATGCTATGGACAATAATTGGATTTATAACGGTGCTGTTTACCTTTATCGGCGTCAATGTGCTGCTGCCAGGTCTGCATAGCTACGCGCTTTAGCATACTCGATTAGGGGGGCTCAGCGACATGAGAAGGGAGTGGAAGCCTTGGACACCGAACAATTTTTTAGCCGCAACTCCGTAAAACTGATTTTGCTGGGGGCTGTTGCCGCTGTATTGGGTGTGGCAATATTTGGAGCCGGGTTAGCATACGCTGATAAGCCATTATTTTGTGGCAGTTGTCATTCAATGAAACATGTTACGCTTACGTGGCAAGCATCCAACCATAAGCAGTTTAGCTGCGGCGAATGCCATTTACCGCAAGACAGCCTGCTTGCCAAGCTGTATACCAAGGGGGAAAATGGTATGCGGCATACTTATCATGAAGTGTTGCGGGATTATCCGGATACCATTCGGTTTACCGAGACGGCTAGAGTGATTGCCAACAAAAACTGCTTACGCTGTCACGCTTCAACGATTGAGGGCACTTTTATGTCAGCCGGCGGTGCTGACTGTACCAAATGCCACCGTACTATTCCGCACAGACAAAGTCAGCCGGATGGAGGGGTAAAAGTTGAGTAGGATGCAAAAGTTTTTAGCGGTATTCGCTGGGATACTGGTACTGTTTTTCGGTTTTGTTGTTGTCCGGGTCTGGGCCGTTAAACCGCCGGATAGCATCAAACACACATCAATTCCAGCTGGAGAGTATGACCCAGCTGTGTGGGGCAACGCCTATCCTTTGCAATATAGCAGTTATCAGAAGAATTTAGAAATGGCTGATTCTCCTACAGGCTATAACGGCAGCAATAATTATCAGAAGGCTGAACGTCAGCCTGAAATCTATACCAACTTCAAAGGCAATCCCTTTAGCAAAGATTATACTGAAGACCGGGGACATTTATATTCTCTTGAAGACTTGCAACATTCCAAGCGGATTGGCCCAACTAGTAAAGGGGCCTGTATAACCTGTAAAACGCCATCCCTTGAAAAGTTCTATAATGAAATGGGCTGGGCATATGCAAATATGCCGCTGACGGAATTGCAACAGCAGTCCAAGCACCCGATAAGCTGCGCTAATTGTCATGACCCCGAGACAATGAATTTGCGCGTTATCAACCCGGCATTTATTGAAGGAATGTCACGGAAGGGTGTTGATGTGACAAAAGCCACCCGTGAAGAAATGCGCAGCTATGTCTGCGGTCAGTGTCACGCTGAATATTACTTTGTACCAGGTACCACGCAAGTTGTCTTCCCGTGGGATAAAGGTTATACGCCGGAAGAAATGTATCAATACTATGCCGCTAACCCTAATGGGTTTGAGCAAGACTTTGTCCATCCCGACTCAGGGGTTAAGGTGCTTAAGGCCCAGCATCCTGATTTTGAGGAATGGGCTAACGGTACACATGGCAAATTCGGTGTATCCTGTGCTGACTGTCACATGCCGTTTGTGCGGGAGAGTGGCAAGAAGTATTCATCGCACTGGATGACAAGTCCACTTCGGCAAGTTGAGCAGGCCTGCTACCCTTGTCATACCCAGGGGAGTGACCAGCTTTATAACCAAGTAAAAGCCATTCAGGATAATACTTGGCAAATGCAGCGGCGAGCAGGCGAACTTGTTGCCCGAGCACATGGCGCCATTCAAAAGGCCGCAGCCGTCCCCAACGCCAACCAGGCTGAATTGGCCACCGCACGCGAACATTTACGCCGGGCGCAATGGTACTGGGATTTTGTTGCCGCAGCTAACGGCGGCGGATTCCATAACGGAATTCAGACCTTGCATACGTTAGGGCAGTCAGCTGATTTTGCCTATCAGGCAATCGAGGCCGCTAACCGCGCGGCAGGAAACAATACACTATAGAAAAAACCTCCTGTCGTAGGATAACTACGATAGGAGGTTTTTTTCATGGGAAAATGCTTCCTGTCAAGGGGATGGTTTGGACAGCATGGCAAATAAAATTCTATCTGTGCTCGTGGTGCCATTCGACATAAACTTACTAAATTATACAGATATAGGAATTTTGTGTCGGGAATATAGGACTAAAGTCTCGGAGGGGAATCTTGACATAAAGGCAAATTTACATTACTTGGTATAAAAGGGAAAAACTCCTGGATTTCGTGGGACACAGAGCAGAAGAATGATTGATATTTTAGAAAAATGCGAGGGTGTTTATGAAGTTACAAAGATTAAGCAAAATAATGTTTCTGTGCACTGTCATAGGGATAAATGGTAGCGTTTTAGCCGCACCGCCTAGTGACGAGATATTGCAGCAACAAGAAAGCATCATTCAACAAAAAGAACAGGAGCTTGCGGCAAAACGCGTTGAAGCAGAGCGGGAAAGACAAAGCAAACGACAGATGACAACTATCCATAAACAGAAAAACAATCTTGCCGGTTTTACCTTGCCGGAAGAGCAGAACAGTTTTAAAATAGAGCACTTTTACTTGAAAGCAGATCGGTTTGCCCATAAATTTGGCTGGATCAACGAGTACCTTCAGCAATTCGCCGGCCAGAGAATTGGTGTACAAGGCATTAATATGTTGATGAACAAAATCAATACTGAGATCGTTGACCGCGGGTATGTAACAACCAGAGTGTATGTGGAAGAGCAAGACCTGTCACGGGGCAGGATGTTTTTTACGTTGGCACCAGGTACAATCGCCAACATCCGCTTTGCTGATCCCGGTACCTGGGGAACATATGGCAATGCTTTACCTATGGGCAAAGGAAGTCTGCTCAATATCAGGGATATCGAGCAGGGATTGGATCAAATGAAGTACATCCCTTCCCAGGATGTGGATATTAAAATCGAACCGGCTCAAGAAATGGGACAAAGCAACCTGGTCATTCATGTCAAAAGGAGTAAACCATGGTCGCTGGTCTTTACGCTGGATGATTCCGGCACCAAAGAAACCGGCAAAATGCAAATGTCGACGGCGTTGGAGCTAGATCAGCTACTTTCAGCAAATGATTTATTCTATATTTCCTGGAATAGTGATGCCGAGCAAGCCGGAGAACGAAAAGGCACACGGGCAAACAGCATCTTTTACTCAATCCCATTTGGCAATGACCGTGTCTCCTACAGCCACTCCCATAACGAATACCGTCAAACAGTTACTAATGCTGTGCTTCCCTTTATCTCTTCCGGGGAATTTAGCAGTGACCAACTGAGTATCAGCCATTTATTGCAGAGAAACCAAACCAGCAAAACCGACCTGGAGTTTGCTATTCTTCATAAAAAGCGCCGCAGCTATATAAACGGTACCGAAATAGAAGTGCAGCGACAGGATACTACCGCCATACAAACAGGAGTGTCCCACCGGCAATATATTGGCAAAAGCGT